>JAXDJP010000030.1:0-5764 GCA_034665645.1 Actinomycetota bacterium
CAAGCCCTCGGTTCTCAGCGCGTTGACGTCCGCCGTGTAGGCGCCGTTGGACGCCCGAAATGTCTCTTCCGACGATGCCGCGTTCCGGAGGCTCGTCTCGAGCTGCAATGCCAAAGCCTTGTCTGCCTGCGACAGAGTCTCCTGGCCCCCTACCTCGGAACTGCTACAGGCCCCCGCCCCGGCGACTACGAGGCCGAGCAAAACAACCACGAGGACAAGTTTCGATGAGTTCATCAAGGGGAATCTTAGACTTGCTTTGCTGGGGGGAGCCGGCCTGAACCGCGAACAGTGAGGAAGGGAGGCAGCATGAATATCGTCACGATCCTGATCATCGTTTTCTTGGTGCTCGGCATCATCTATTTCGCACGCAGGACGTAAAGAGCTTCACGGTGGGTGGCCACGCGGGGCCACCCACTAAGCATCTTCAAGGATGACGACGGGGATGTCCCGCTCGGTCCTCTTCTGGTAACCCGCGTAACCTCTGTACGTCTCGGTTATCCCCGGCCAGAGGCGTTTCTTCTCCTCCGCCGACGCTCGCCTCGCGCGCTTCTTCTCTCGGCCCTTCCCCATCTCGACCTCTACTTCTGGATGTGCCTCGAGATTTAGGAACCACGTCGGATGGTTCGGCGTCCCGCCGTTCGAGGCGACGAGAACGAGGTCATCGCCGTCCCTCTGATAGGTCAGGATCGTTTCGCGCGGTTGCCCGGACTTCCGACCCGTCGTGTGAAGGATCAACACGCGCATCCCCAACATGCGGCCCATGACGCGTCCACCGGTTGCCCGGAAGACGAGCTTGTGCAGCCGGGTTAGGCCTTTCTGCACCTCCCGCTCGACACCGCCGAAGGAACGAGGTTTCTTTCCGGTAGTCATCGGCGATGAGTGTGCCCGTCAGAGGCGAAGCCTGCAAATAAGGGCCGGGGAGCCAACCGAAGAAGGACGATTTGCATAGGTTTGCTCAGCGGCGACGACCCTCTGCTTGGCGCATCGCTCGTTCCGCGTCTCGCTGCGCGCTCGACGCCCGCTTGTCGTGCAGCTTTTTCCCCTTGCCGAGGGCGATCTCCGCCTTGGCGATTCCGTGTTTGAAGTAAAGGCGCGTCGGTACGAGCGTGTAGCCCTCTCGAGCGACCTTCGCCTGAAGTCGTTCTATCTCGGCCTTATGGAAGAGAAGCTTGCGCGGACGCAGCGGGTCATGGTTGCTCCTGTTCCCATGCGAGTAGGGCGCGATGTGGCACTGCAATAGCCACGCCTCGCCATCTCGTACCACGGCGTAAGCGTCGGAAAGGTTCGCTTTACCCGCACGGCATGATTTGACCTCGGTACCAACGAGAGCCAAGCCCGCCTCGTACCTCTCGTCGATCGCGTACTCGTGACGAGCCTTGCGGTTGTCGGTGATGAGCTTGGTGCCGTCGTCCTTCGGGGACATCAACCTTGCGAGTCGTTCTGCAATGCATCCACGGCCGCGGGGATCTGCTTCTTTTCATCCTTCACCTTGATGTCGGGCGCGATCCCGGTCCCGTTGATGTTGCGCCCGTTCGGAGTCAGGTATGCCGCCGTCGTGAACTTGATCGCGGACGAGTCGGGCAGCGGGATGACCTGTTGCACCGAGCCCTTCCCATAAGTTGTGACACCCACCAATTCGGCGCGGCCCCGATCCTGGAGGGCCCCCGAAACGATCTCCGATGCACTTGCCGTGCCCTCGTTCACGAGCACCACCAGAGGGAGATCCTCGAACGCGTCGCCTTCCGCGTCAAAGGTCTCGTCATCCTTGCCCGGCTCGCGGTAAGTAACGATGTCGCCATCCTCGATGAAGACACTCGCGACCTTGATCCCTTCATCGAACAGACCGCCACCGTTGTCTCGGAGGTCGAGGATGATCCCGGTGGCCCCCTTGTCGACCAGGTCCCCCACCGCTTTCCTCACCTGTTCGCCTGCGTGATTGGCGAAACTGAAGAGGCGGATATAGCCGACGCCGTCATCGCGCAGTCTCTGCTGCAGGTTCGGAAGTTCTATCTCTTCACGAGTGATGTCGAAGGCGAGGAGTTCGCTGCCGCGTTCGATCTTGAGCCTCACCTCAGATCCCTTCGGACCCTTTATCAACCCGACGGCTTGGTCGGTGTCGAGAGTTTTCACTCGCTTGCCGTCGATCTCGCGGATGAGGTCGCCGCGCTTCAGCCCCGCCGCAACGGCAGGAGTACCGGGCAGGACCGAAACGATCCTCAGGCCCTGGGGACTCACTTTCAACCACACACCGATCCCCGAGAAGCTTCCGGTAGTTAGCTCTTGGAAGCTCGCGTAGCTCTTCGGAGAGAAATAGAACGCGTAGGGATCGTCGTCTTTCTTCTTCAAGACATCGACCATCCCTTTGATGGCTCCATGCGCAAGATCGCCGGCGTCGGGTGCTTCGACCGCGTCGTTCAAGATCCGGTCGTAAGCCTGCTGCACGACATCCGAACCGGTCGCGCCTCCGGAGCCGAAGATCGTGAGGTTCTCGTGGCGCCTGCCGAGCGCGAACCCATACGTGAAGATCCCGAACGCGAGCACGCACGCGCCGACGATGGCGAGGGCGTACTTCTGCCACTTAAACATCGGTCAAGGGTAGTGGTTGGGTACTGCTACTGGAGATAGGGCATCGGATCCACCGGCGTCCCGTTGATGCGGACCTCGAAATGAAGGTGAGGCCCGGTGCAGTATCCGGAGCAGCCGACGTTCCCTATCTGTTGGCCGCGGCCAACGGATTGCCCCGAACCGACCGTGAAAGCCGACAGGTGGTTGTAGGTCGTCGACAGGCCGCCGCCATGGTCGATGACTATGACGTTCCCGTATCCGCTCATCACGCCGGCGAACGTGACCGTGCCGTTGTCGGCCGCCCACACGGGTGCACCATATGGAGCTCCGATGTCGATACCCGTATGCAGTCGGCGGTCACCGAAGATCGGATGCGTTCTCCACCCAAACGGAGAAGTGACCGGACCCGCCGCGGGCCACGCGAGCTGGCCACCTCCCGGAGGTCCCGAGATGCCCGTCGTGGCAGACGGGGACCCCACTTGCGCGGCTGCCGCTGCGGCTTCTTGGCGCTGGATCAGGGCAGTGACTTCATCCGAGTCTTGCTCGAGCGAATCCTCGAGTGCAAGGTAGTACGACTCCTTGCGCTCGGCTCGGTGCAGCAACGCCTTCTTGTCGGCGAGAACCGCTCGCTGCTGTGCGACGGCTTCGGACTCGCGCTCACGAGCCTCGGCCACCGCGGCCCGATCCGTCTCGAGATGCTGCTTCGTCAACGTGATCTTGTGCTCCTTGGCGAGGATGCCGGAGCGGCGGTGTTCCGATTCGTCCCTCAGGATCTGGATCTGCGTTATCAGCTCGGTGTCGGCGTCGAGGGCAGATTCGTAATAAGAGACTCGCTGCACGAGGTCGCTGAATGTTTCCGACGACAGAAGTGAGTCCACGTACGCGGTGGGGCCCGCCATGTACGCCGCCCTGGCGCGCTCTTCGAAGAGGTTCGAACGCGTTTCGAGGTGCCCCAGGATCGACTGCAATTCCTCCGTCTCGACGGCGAGCTTGACCCGTTCCTCATCGAGTGCCTGCTGCGCCCTGTCGATCCGGCGATCCAATCCGTCGACCTTGGTGGTCAGGTGATGGACCCGTCTCTCGGCCGAGGCTCGACGGGCGTCCAACCGTTCGATCTTGTCGGCCAGCGACGAGCTTCGGGCGGCCTGAGCCGCGCGCCGCGCCTGGGCCCGTTCCTTGCGATGCTGGATCCGCTCCAAACGATCGTGTGGATCGGCCATGGCGGGGAGGGTCGCCGCAAGCACCGCCATCAGGAGGAGCACGAGGACCGCGACGCCGAAGCGGCGCTGCGGTCGGGTCCCAGCCATCTCCACCATCCTAAGTAACACCAGTCACATTAGCAACATCAGCCACACGCCGGAGCGTGCCTCCGAGCCCCCCAGGCATCAGTATCGACCTCGGCCCCCGGTTCCTGAGGGCAAAGCCCCCTCACGGAGGGACCTAGACCTCCAGGAAGCGCCTGAGCGCCATCGTGGAGCCGACGATCCCCACGAGGGCGGCGACCCCCGTAAGGATGACCAGGACCCCCACGATGTCGCCCGTGGTGAAACTGAAGGCCTGCCTTAGGAAGGGGAACGCGCTCGCCAGGCGGGAGAACAGCAAGGCGTCGGCGGCGACCACGACCACGCCCGACACCACCGCCCCAACGAGGGCCGCAAATATCCCCTCGAGCATGAATGGGATCCGGATGAACCAGTTCGTCGCCCCCACGAGTTTCATGATCCCGATCTCCTCGCGGCGGGCGTAGATCGCCAGCCTGATGGCGTTCGCGATCAATGCGGCCGAGGCGATCATCAGCACCAGGGAGAGGGCGAACGTCACCGTCCGCAAGAGAGAGTTCACCTGCAAGAGGCGTTTGATGATCTCCCCGCCGAACTTGACCTCATCAACCCCCGGGGCCCCCTGGATCCGCCCCGCCACCTCCGCGGCGTCGTCGGCATCGAACAGTTTGACGCGGAAGGACGCCGGCAACGTGTCCGGCTTTATCCCCTGGATGATCTCGGGTTGAGCCCGGTAGAGCTTCTTGAATTCTTCGTAGGCCTGTGCCTGCGACACGTAGGTCACGTCCTCGACTTCGTCGTATCCCGTGATCTGCGCTTCGAGGGAGTTCTGTTCGGCGGGAAGGATGTCATCGCGAAGGAACACGGACACCTCGACCTTCGCTTCCCAACTGAGCGTCACGTTCCCGACGATCAAACCCAAGATCTGCACGCCGCCGAGCAGCAAGAGGGAGATCGCCACGGTCGAGATCGCGGCGATCGTCATAAGGAAATTCCGTCGGAGATTCGTGATCGTCTCCGACATGAAATAGCCAAGTCTCATGTTTTTAGGTTCCCACTCCGTAGATACCGCGTGATTGATCTCTCACGACGGTGCCGTTCTCGAGTTCGACGACACGCCGACGCATCGAGTCCACGATCGCGTGGTCGTGCGTAGCCATCACGATGGTCGTGCCCGTTCTGTTGATCCTGTCCAAAAGTCGCATGATGCCGACGGACGTCGCGGGGTCGAGGTTGCCCGTCGGCTCATCCGCCACGAGAATCAGGGGGCGATTGACGAACGCGCGTGCCACCGAGACGCGCTGCTGCTCGCCACCGGAGAGCTCGTCCGGAAAACGATCGAGTTTCTCACCAAGGCCCACGAGCTCGAGGATCTGAGGCACCTGCCGTTGGATTACGGCGCGGGGCCTCCCGATCACTTCGAGACCGAACGCGACGTTCTCGAACACCGTCTTGTTCGGCAGCAGCTTGAAGTCCTGGAAGACACACCCCACGTTGCGGCGCAGGTAGGGGACGCGCCACCTGGGAAGGCTGGCGAGATTCTTCCCCGCCACGTAGACCTCGCCCGCAGTGGGTTCCTCTTCTTTGGTTAAGAGTTTGATAAGAGTTGACTTGCCCGAACCCGACGGACCAACGATGAAGACGAATTCGCCTTTCTCGATGTCGATCGAGAAACCGTCAAGCGCGAGGATGCCGCCTTTGTATTCCTTCTGTACGTCGGTGAGTTTGATCATCGTCGAACAGAGTAGCGAAAATCACGCAGTTGCTGGAGCCACCCTCTCGAAGTAGCGATAAGGGTGATTTTCCCCATGGATATCTTCGTATTCGGCCCATGCAGCCTGGTAGTACGACAGTCCTCGTTGGCGGATCTCGTCCAACGTCGTGTCGGGTAACCCGGCAACTCGCAAACGCTTAGTCAA
>JAXDJP010000031.1:0-4886 GCA_034665645.1 Actinomycetota bacterium
GCTCGAGAAGGAAACCCTCGAGGGCAAGGAACTTCTGCAGCTCTTGAAGAAAGAGGTCACCGCGGAGCCGGTCGGATTCCGCAACGAGCCCTAGTTTTCGCCTCGCACCAACTCGAACACGTATTCCTCACCATCCAACTCGTCCCACTGCTCGCCCGTCCTCACGAACCCGAGATTCGCGATCAAACGGAGGGACGGCTCGTTGGTCGGTGACACCGAGGCGATGAAACGCGACACGCCGTGCTCTTTCTCGGCCCACCGGAACATACCCAGGACGGCCTCGGTCGCGAAACCTCGGCGGCGGAAAGCAGGGTCGATCGTGTATCCGATCTCCGCCGCGCCGCTCTCTCCGGGTGGCTCGTGGAAGTTGATGTGGCCGATCACTTCGCGATCGGGCTCGCGCAGCACAATCGCGCGCAAGAGCCATGGCTGCGTTGCTCGATCCTCGGTCATCTGCTCCAACCGCAAGCGCATCAACCACTCCAGCTCTGCGACCCAACCGTCGGGGAACTTGAGTCCCGAGATCCCCTCCGCCTCGCTGCGTCGCCCGTCGAGCAGCGCCGCGAGCACTTGGGGGCCAAGCGACACGAGTTCCAGCCGTTCGGTCTCTACCGCGGGGACGTCCATCCCGACATCATCGCGGCCCCCCCATCGTCAAGCGACCTCGCGTTTACGGAAGAAGAGCCACGCTATCGCCACCGCTAACGCGATGTATGCGGTGAGGAGGAGCCCGGAGCCCGTCTGCGAATGACCGAGTACGCGATCCCACGTAGCGAACTGGCCGATGTTGTCACCGATGAGCCAGTCGCTCCAACTTGGCTTGAACCCTCGGACGAGCCCTTCGACCACCGCGAGATACGCGAAGCCGACGCCGAGAGCAGCCGCTGTGTTTCGGCCGACCAGCGCGAGCGAGAAACCCAGCAGGCCGGCGAAACCGGCGAGGCCCCCGAGGCGAGCGACGTCCAAGGCGTAGTGCGACCACCACGCGGCATCGAGACCGGCTGTGCTGCCACGGAAGAACGCCGCCGGCCACATGAGGGCCGAAAAGATCATCTCGAGCGCAAGGATCCAAAAGAAGGCCGTGATCGATACGGCGATAGCTTTCGAGAGCAGAACCCGCCCACGACGAGGCTCCCACGTCAGGTGAGCCATCATCGTTCGGTGGTGCCAGTCGGCGCCGACGTACGACGCTCCGATCAACCACGCCAGCATCATCAACGGCAGTCCCAGGGTGAGGAGCGGCCACTCCATGTCCTTGAAATGGAAGCGGGGGTCCGAAGTCTCGACGTGACGCTCGCACCATCCTTCGGTCCCTACCGAGGGGACCCCGTCTCGTCCGGCATCCGCGAGGCATCCAGCGATCTCTGCGCGGTGCTTCGCCTGAGCCGTAGCCAGCGCCTGAGGTGAATCGTTCGAGATGAAGAACGTGATCGTTCCCGCAACGATGAAGCCGATGATGACCAGAAAACTCACGCCCCGGAATAGCCTCCGAGAGGTCAACCGGCGCAGTTCGACCCTGAGTAGATCCTTCATGCCGCCACCTCCACCGTGTCGGTCAGCTCGAGGAACACCGTTTCCAGGTCCATCTCTTCAGCACGGAGCTCCGATGGGAACAAGTCATGCGCCGCCAGCGCCCTTGCGATGCGTTCCCCGTCCGAAGCGTCGACCTCAGCGCGGATCACTCCGTCGACGATCGTGGACGCGATGCCTGCCGCGTTCAGGACAAGCCGCCCGGCTTCCAGATCCTTCAACCGAACGCTCATCACGTTAGACCTGCCCTTAGACAACACTTCGTTCACCGGCCCGGTCGCTACACAGCGCCCGCGTGCCAGGATCGCTACGTGGTCGCACGTCTGCTGTACCTCGGTCAGCAGGTGGCTCGAGACGAACACGGTGCGTCCTTCCTCGCCCAATCTCTTGAGAAGGCCGCGCACTTGCTTGATCCCGGCGGGATCGAGTCCGTTCGCCGGCTCGTCGAGGATCAGAAGCTGCGGATCCTTCAGCAGCGCGGCAGCGATCCCCAAACGCTGCCGCATCCCGAGGGAATATCCCTTCACAAGATCCTTCTGTCGCGTCTCGAGGCCAACCGTCTCGATCACCTCATCGACTCGCGTCTTCGGAAGACGATGTATCCCGGCTAAAAGCTCGAGATTGCGACGGCCCGAGAAGGTCGGAAAGAGTGCGGGGGCCTCGACCAACGCTCCGATGCGATCGATGACGGAGGCGAGTCCGGACGCCGAATCCTGTCCTAGGACCCGACATACACCGGCAGTCGGGGTAGCCAATCCCAGAAGGCAGCGAATAGTCGTCGTCTTGCCAGATCCGTTAGGACCGAGGAACCCGAAGACTCCGCCGGTCCCGACGCTCAGGTCCAACCCATCGAGGGCAACCGTTCGGTCCCCCCGCAGACGGCGATATTCCTTGCGCAGTCCCGTGATCTCTATGGACTCCAATGGGATCTCCCTTCGACCCGAGCGAGGGGCCCGTAACCCGAGCCCCTCGCTTCTGTGCGATCAGTCGTTCGTCGCAGTAACAACGCCACAGCCGAACCGCGAGCCGGCGTCGCCCGTAGCCTTCGTTGCGTTGTCGGCTCCGAACGTGTAGTTGACGTCGGTTTCCGTGTGCGAGTGATACCGAGGAGCAGCGGTCGTCCCTGCGGGGACGTTCCCCAGGTTGTCGGGCGCGGCGTGAACGATCACCGCGCTGCCGTCGGCGTCACTCAAGCCTCCGACCGTGAACCGATCCGTCTCGAACCTGGAATTGGCCGTGCCGTCCGCATTAACGAGAAGCGGCGTCATGTCACCGGCGTGCCCCCCGTGCGTAGCGGCCGTTGGATTGAAGTGCCCGGACGCACTGGCGAACGCGCTGCCCGGATCGCACATGCCCATGGAGTGGACGTGAAACCCATGCCATCCCGGCGCCAAACCGTAAAGCGACACCTTGACCAAGACCTTGCCGTCATCGGTCGGATTGAACTTGATCTTTCCGTGAAGGTTCCCCGCGGCGTCCCGGATCTCGGCGACCGCGCCGGCCGGGCTTGCGACGGCGCTGCCGCCTGCCGAAGCGAAGATCCCTCCCACGACCAGGGCCACAGCAGCCGCGACCGCCACTCGCTCCTTCAACCAATTCCTGTTGTTCATCCCATCTCCCTTCGTCCAGACCGTCGTTGTCAGCCTGGACCGGCGGAGAGAGCCGAACCACGGTGCTTGCACCAGGAACTGCGGAGGCCACTACTACCTTGGCTACTCGCTCAAGAAGAGCAACACTGCCTTCACGCGCCGGTGAACGTCACGTTCTCCGGAGAAACCCAGCTTCGAGAAGATCGAATTGATGTGTTTCTCGACCCCACGTTCGGTCAAGAAGAGAGAGGCGGCGATACCGGCATTCGTCTTGCCTTGTGCCATCTCCGAGAGAACCTCTGATTCGCGCGGAGTCAGGTAAGCCAGCGGCGAACCTTCCGAGCGCGACCGTGCGGTCACTAAAGCGTCGACAACTTTCGGGTCGATCACCGAGCCGCCCCTCGCGACCTCTTCAAGCGCAGTCACCACCTGGTCAAAATCGGACACTCGTTCCTTCAGGAGATAGGCGCGTCCCTGCGACCCTTTGTCGAGTAGCGCGAGCGCGTAGTCGGCCTCGTCGTGTTGGCTAAGCACGACGACTCCAACGCCCGGTGCGGTGGATCTCAGCATCTCTGCCGCTCTGATGCCCTCATCCGTACCGGTGGGGGGCATCCGGATATCGGTAAGAACGACATCCGGCCCGGTTTCTTCGACGGCGCTTAGCAGCGCGTCTAGGTCTCCGCACGATGCGACAAGGTCCAGATCGGGATGTGCCTCGATGAGGGTGACGATGCCCTCGCGGACGAGCAGGTTGTCCTCCGCCAGCACCACCCTGAGGGCCATCCATCCAGGATAGCGACGAGCCCTTTCAGGGGCAGTGGTGCCAGCACCACCTATCGCGGGGGCGTCACACCCCTTCCCCCGACCAGGAAGTATCGCCACAATCGAATAGTGACGACCAAGAAAAGCGATCTCGTCTTCTTCTCGGTCTTCGGCCTGTTCCTAGGGAGCGCCGTTCTCTGGCTGTTGCTCGGTTTGAGTCCTGCGGTCACCCACCTGTTCTCGGGCTTGCACGAGGCCTTACACGAGTGGGGTGCGGGAACGGGGCCCGTCGCCGAGATGGCCCAGAAGATCGCGCAAGCGTCGCATAGCGTGTCCCGCGGCCCCCAAGTGATCTTCGATTACGGGTTCAGCCTTTTCAGCATCGCCTTGGCGGTTCTGCTGTTGAGACTCCGTCCGCGCGATAACACGGCCAGACTTCTCGCGGTCGGGATGCTCGGCGGTGCGGTGGCTTTCAACCTTCAGGGTCACGATGCCCTGCAAGTCGTGCCCTTCGCTGCATTGTCGGCGGTGGACTTGTGGCATGTGTCGTTACACGTGGCGTCGGGTCTCGCCTACATGTTTGCCATGCTCATGTTCCCGGACGGACGATTGCTCGGTCCGGAGGGATCGGAGTTAAAGCTCGCTCGGATCCCAGTTCTGGCGATCCTTGCACTCTTCTTCACCGTCCTTTCTCTCATAACGGTCGACGACCACACCCTGGGTCTCGTCGTTGTGTTCGGGGTGTTCATCCCGCTCGCCGGTCTCAGCGCTCAGGCTCGCCGCTTCGTGCGAGCCCGCGACGGCGAGAAGAAGCAGCAGTCGAAGGTCCTCCTCGCCGGCCTCACGATCGCCTTCGTGGCCGCACTCCCCCTGATCTTCTTCACGACGGGATCGAGAACCTCGAAAGCCTCCGTGACGCAGCGTTACGAGATCACGGCGCTCCCTGAGGGGACCTATTTCTTCCGATGCGACCCTCACCCAGACGACATGTGGGGAACCGTCGAC
>JAXDJP010000032.1:0-4071 GCA_034665645.1 Actinomycetota bacterium
TCGAGTACCGAGACACGGTGATGGCGGGGCGGACCCATGGGGTCCATGCCGAGCCCACGACCTTCGGATTGAAGCTGGCCGGGTGGGCCTTCGAGCTGGCGAGGGACCGGGACCGGCTTCGCCGGGCAAGGGACGGGGTTGCCGTCGGCAAGCTGTCGGGGGCCGTGGGGTCCTACTCGCAGCTCAGCCCCGAGATCGAGGCCTACGTGTGCGAGCGGCTCGGCCTCCGGATCGAAGAGGCCGCGACCCAGGTGGTGGCGCGGGACCGGCACGCCGAGTTCCTGGCCGTGATCGCCACGACGGGGGCGTCCCTCGAGCGATTCGCTCAGGAGATCAGGCATCTACAGCGCACCGAGGTCCGGGAGGCGGAAGAGCCCTTTGCGGAGGGCCAGAAGGGTTCCTCGGCGATGCCCCACAAGCGGAATCCCATCGTGTGCGAGCGCATCTGCGGTCTCGCCCGGCTCCTCCGGGGGTACGCCCAGACCGGGTTCGAGAACGTGGCGCTGTGGCACGAGCGCGATATCTCGCACTCGTCGGTCGAGCGAGTGACCCTTCCCGATGCCTGCACGCTCCTCGACTACATGTTGGACAAGTTCAGGTGGGTGATGGAGGGGCTGTTCGTGTATCCCGACCGGATGCAGCACAACCTCGAGATGTCGTGGGGTCTGGTGAACTCGCAGACCGTGCTCACAGCCCTGCTCGCGAAGGGAGAGCTGCAACGCGAGGAGGCCTACTCGATGGTCCAACGGAACGCGATGCAAGCGTGGGAGCACGGTCGACCCTTGATCGAGCTCTTGAAACTCGACGCCGACGTAACGCGTCACCTCAGTCCGCATGAAATCGACCAGTGCTTCGACTCGCGGCGGTATCTTGAGAACGCGGGCACGATCTTTGACCGGTTGGAGGCTCTATAGGTGTCGCAGGCGACTCACATCGGATCCGGAAAGGTCCGAGAACTCTTCGAGGTGGGACCCGACCGCCTCCTGCTCGTAGCCTCAGACCGGATCAGCGCCTACGACGTGGTTCTCCCCCAGCCCATCCCACTTAAAGGCAAGGTCCTCACGGGGCTCTCGCACCACTGGTTCACCGAGACCACTCATATCTGCCCCAACCACTTGATAAGCGTGGCGGAGCGCGACCTTCCCGACGTAGGGATCGCAGACTTACCGGGCCGCGCAACCCTGTGTCGGCGCGCCGAGCCCCTGCCGATCGAATTCGTAGTGCGCGGTTACCTCTCGGGCTCCGGATGGCGCGATTACGTCTCGACCGGCAGCATCTGCGGCCACGCGCTGCCGGAGGGCCTCACCGAGTCGGCGAGGCTGCCGGCAGTCATCGTCACGCCCGCCACGAAAGCGGTGTCGGGGCACGATGAGAACATCACGGAGGAACAGGCGGCCGAAGTGGTGGGCAAGTCGGTCTACGACACGGCCCGGTCTTACGCCCTCGCGATCTACGAATTCGCCTCCGAACAAGCTCGCTCTAAGGGGATCGTCATCGCCGACACCAAGTTCGAGTTCGGGGTGCACGACGGTGAGGTGATCCTGATCGACGAGGCATTGACGCCGGACTCCAGCCGTTTCTGGCCCGCAGACGGATACGCACCGGGCGGTCCCCAAGCCTCGTTCGACAAGCAATACATAAGGGATTGGTTGGACGCGAGCGGATGGGATCACTCGCCGCCGCCGCCCGACCTTCCGGACGACGTCGTCGACGCAACGAAGGATCGATACCTCCAAGCTTTTGACAGGGTCACCGGGCGGCCACTTACAGAGTGGCTGAACGAGGTCGCGTCGTGACTCCGTCGGGATCGTCCGCCAGAACCTCCGGAGAACGCGTCGCAGCAGCGCACCTCGGTGCAACGCTTCGTTCCGTCCTCGTGTCGCCTCGAGCGGGCTTCGACGCCGCACTTCGCGCGGCCGACCGCAAAGCGCGCGGCGACGCGCGACTTCCCGAGGGAGCGAGCGCTTACGTGTTGACCGCTTGCGGAGGCGCGGCTCTCGTCCTCTTGTGGCTGAAGCTGAGTGGGTTGATCGGACTGCGCGCCGACTCGGCTCGGCACTTCGAGTGGTGGTACTTGGTCGCTGGTTGCGTGCTGGGAGCGGTACTCGCTCTCATCGCGCAGGTCGTCTGGGGTTTTGTCGCCCCCCGCTTGATGACGCGCCTAGGGGGAAGCACGACGTCGAGGTCTATGCGTCTGGTGTGGGGAGCCTCGGCATTCCCCCAAGTCCTTGCACTTGTCCTCCTTCTTCCGTGCGATCTTCTGATCGTCGGTCCCGAAAGCTTCACGAGCCAGGTCCCCGCCGACGCAGTTGCTTCGGTGTGGGCGGCGTTATCGGTTGCGATGGCGTTCGCCCTCGCGATCTGGTCGGTGTGTTTATTCATCGTCGGGATCGAAGTCGCGGCGCGGGTGCGAGTGACACGAAGCGTCGCTGCGGGTGCCGTTGCAACTTTGTGTCTGGCTCTCGTCGTTCTCGCGTTCCGGTTCGGCGCGGTCGCCCTCGCGAACGGAGGTTGATGAACTACACCGCAGAGGTGAAAGTCATGCTCAAGGACGGCATCGCAGATCCGCAGGGTCAAACGATCGAGCGAGCGCTCCCCGCGCTGGGGTACACCGGCGTCACCGGCGTGCGCGTCGGGAAACAGATCCACCTATCAGTCGAAGCCGACTCCTCCGAAGACGCGGCCCGGCGCGTAAGCGAGATGTGCGAAAAGCTTCTGGCCAACACCGTCATCGAATCGTTTCAGGTCGAGATCGATGGCTGACGTTCCCATAAAGGTCGGCATCGTCGTTTTCCCAGGATCCAACTGCGAGCTCGATTGCAAGCGGGCCTTCGGAAACCTGGGGGCGGAGCCGATCATGCTGTGGCATCGGGACACCGACCTCCAAGGCGTCGACATCGTCGTGCTGCCGGGTGGGTTTGCACACGGCGACTATCTGCGGACGGGCGCACTGGCTCGGTTCTCTCCGATCATGACTGCGGTGCAAGAATTCGCCGCAGCCGGTGGCTTCGTGATCGGTATCTGCAACGGCTTCCAGATCCTTTGCGAAGCGGGGATGTTGCCGGGCGCGTTGCGCAAGAACGCGGGCCTGAAATTCCTGTGTAAGTGGGTGGAGCTGCGGGTCGACAACTCCGCGACCGCCTTCACGTCGCATGCGACAGAGGGAGACGTGTTGCGCATCCCGATCAATCACTTCGAAGGCAATTGGTACGCAGACGAGGCGACCCTTTCGAGCATGAAAGCGAACGACCAGATCGTGCTGCGCTACGTCGACAACCCGAACGGCTCTCTGGACGACGTCGCCGGCGTCGTCAACGAAGACGGCAACGTGTTCGGGATGATGCCGCACCCAGAGCGCGCCACCGAAGCATTGTTGGGCTCCGAGGATGGCGCCGTCATCCTCGGCTCTCTCCTCGATCGGGTCCGCGAGAACCGAACGGCTCTCGTTTGAGCACCGGCACGGTCTCGAGCGTCACTGCGGCGCAAGGATTGCACCGAGAACTAGGGCTCACCGACGAAGAGTTCGAGGCGATAAGGAAACGACTCGATCGCGACCCGACCTACACCGAGCTCGCCATGTTCTCGGTTATGTGGAGCGAGCACTGCTCCTACAAATCCAGCCGCGTACACCTCAAGGGACTCCCAACCGAGGGAGAGCACATCCTCGTGGGACCCGGCGAAGGCGCTGGCATCATCGAGGTCGCTCCCGGCGTCGCCGTCGCATGGAAGATCGAGTCGCACAACCACCCGTCCTTCGTCGAGCCGTTCAACGGAGCAGCCACTGGTGTCGGTGGGATCGTGCGAGACATCCTCTCGATGGGCGCTCGCCCGATCGCGGTGATGGACTCACTACGCTTCGGCCCGCTCGATGACGCCCGCACTCGCTACTTGGTCGACGGCGTCGTGCACGGGATCTCCTCGTACGGGAACTCGATCGGCGTGCCAACGGTGGGCGGCGAGATGATCTTCGAGGACTGCTACGCCGAGAACAACCTCGTTAACGTCGCGTGCCTCGGTGTCATCGAAGACAAGTTGATGCACGGACGCGCCGAGGGCGCGGGCAACCAGGTC
>JAXDJP010000033.1:0-7815 GCA_034665645.1 Actinomycetota bacterium
CAAAGTCGGCTTTGGGATTCGTCTAGATCCTTACTGCGTCACCAATTGGTTGTAAGTGATCGATGAATTGAGGATCCAGGCTCCATTACTTCCCGGCTGTCTGTCTAAGAAGTCGGCCGTTCCGTACACGAGCCCGACGATGATCGAGCCTTCCTTATCTATCGCCGCGCCCGCGTTCACGTATCCGCCGGGGTACGTGTACCACTTCGTCAGGGCTCCATCGAGACCCATGAAATAGGAACCCTCCGTGCGATCGACTTTGGGAGTTGCCGGTAACCCAACATCCCAGTCCTGGACCGCGTAATCGAGGAACTGCTCGCTCCTCTCGAGCGGTTTGATGGAGTCGTAGCTGCTCGGCACGTTGAAGTGGAAGACGTAGACCCCGGACTTCTTGTCGGGACTCGTGTATCCGCGCAATAGACCCGGACGAGATAAAGAGTTGTCCGTGACTCGTTCCCAATCCGAGGGTCGACACAGAGCCGCGTTGAGGTCGACGAAGGTCGAGGCATCCATCTGCGTGAACTCGGTTTCGGAACTCGCAGTCCCCACCAACTTGTCTCCGGCATAGATCTCGACCTTGTATGAGCCGGCGTCGATGCATCTGTTCGGGACCGTTGACGTGAGATACGGGGTCTGGATGAAGTAGCGGCCTTCCGCCGTCGAATCCACGAACGCGTACGCGGGCGCAGACACCTCGGGGACCGGCGACCAACCAAGGCCGTTATCGTCCTCGTGGTACCAGAAGACATCGAGTAGATCCTGGGTGTTGTCGAAGTCGCCTTCCGCGCTGAACTTCACCTGGACCTGGCTGGGGAACAAGGTCGCCTCCATGTCCGTTAACTCGAAGTCTCCGGGTTCGGGAGCGTTCTCTACCGGAGAGGGAGTGGCGCCGACCAGATAAGCCTTCATCTCCGGGGCGGCCGCAGCAGCCGCATCCGGCCCCCGCTCCTGCAGCAGATCGAGAACGGCCATCGTGCTGGCTATCAGGAACGTGTCGGCCTTCTCGGCGCCCGCCTTCAGGTTCGTCCGCGCCTCTTCCACATCTCCCGCCGCGAACTGGGCCAGCCCGAGATTGAGCTTTGTGTGCGCGCTGGTGGGATCGATGTCGATGGCTTTCTCGGTCAACTCCGCGCTCTCGTCGAACGCGTCGGGGTCGTCGTGGAAGACGCCTTGCTGGAAGCGGTATGCCCCGAGGCTGACGAGTGACTCGAAGGTTTCGAGCCCGAGATCCTGAGCGTGCTCCAGATCCGCTGCGGCCTTGTCGAGTGAATCGACCGCGCTGAACGTGACGTAACCGCTCTTCTGCGGAGTACCGGCGAGATACTCCGCGGACGCGCGTCGTGCGTACGCCAGCGCGAACTTGGGACGCAGCTCGATCGCCTTCGAGAAATGGTCGACGGCTTCCTGGAAACCCTCCTGTGAGGTTGCGGTGCGATAGGCAACCTGACCCGCCGCATATTCCTCCGCGGCCTCGGGCGGGATCGCATGAGGCGGGCGGAGGAAGATGAACAAGGACCATAGGAACCCAACGACCACCAGTGCGATCCCGACGCCCGCGAACTGTCTTTGTGACTCCTGACCGAGAGTTAGCGACAGACCGAAGAGGTAGAGGGCAACCGCGAAGATCGTGAGAACGGCCGTGTAGCCGCCTGCCTGGCCTCCCCACTCTCCGCTGATCTCGTTCGCCGCGTCTTCCAGTGCGCTGAGGCGTAACGACTCTTTCGTGCCGCTGGTGAAGAATTTCGCCGGGAACAACGGGTCTGATTCCGGCCCGTATTCAACAGTCGGAGAGATCGGGGTCAAAGCCTCTGTCTTGTTCGCGAGCTCGTTCCAGCGTTCCTGCTCTAGCCGCTCGTGTCGAAGATCTTGGGGAGCGCGGTTGAACAGGGTGTGCTGTTCGGCGTTCGATGCATGCGTCCTCTGTTCCTGAGCGAGCGTGTACGTCTCGTAATCCGCCTGCGCCGTCTGTTGTGAGGCGATCTGCGCGCTGGTGGCCTGGATGCCCAGGCGCTGCGCCTCGGCAGCCTCCTGGTCCGCGTGACGAGATGCCACCGCGAGCATGAATCCCACAACTCCGGCCAGCAACGTCGCAACGACCGTCGCGATCGCCATATTGCGCGCGAAAGGATCCCGATACTCCTCGGCGACCTCTTCTAGGTCCAACAGTTCGCTCATAGGACGTCTACCGCTACGAACAGGATGGTTCCGACGATGAGGATGATGAGGCCGCCCAGAGCAAAGAAGCGCCGCACGTTGAACCTCGCTACCTGCGCGAGCGTCAGGAAGAACAGGGACGCGATGAAGAGCGCGGTGATACCGACGAGTTTCACGCCTCGTTCGCGCTCCTCAGCGGCGAGCTTGACCGTCTTGTCGGGATCGAGCCCGCGTAGGTCTATCTCGAACTGACGCAGGTAGTCGACCGAGAATTGCTTGTCGTATTCCTCGGCGCCAAAGACGGGCTTGACGCTGAGGCTCTGATAGAGCGTCCGGGCGAGGGAAAGTTCGTCCTGGCCCTCGATGCTCAGCTTCGTCGCGAGGTCGGGGTCCTGGGCGCGCACATCGTCCGATTGCTGCTTGAGGGTTTTCCACGCTCCGAGGTGCGCCAGATAGCGAGGGAAGATCCTCAGGTCTTCGTCAACCTGCGCCTCTATCTGCGCGTCGATCTGTTGTTTCCGAACGAGGTCTTGATTGGCCGTTTGATCGAGGCCCCCGGCATTCCCCGAGACGACCGACGCGCGCCACGCGACGATCGCTCCCAAGATCGAAACGACCGTGATCAGAAGCGTCACCAGGCGGACGAACGTCCACGGCCTTCGTTCCCGCGGCTGCGGTGCCGCAGACGCGGATGCATCTATGGAACTCACCCCGCGACCCCTCTCGTCAGCTCAAAGACGAGAAAGATTACCTACGGACCGACTACTCTCCGCGCACCCCAGCGCCCTTCGATCTGGAGCCACGGACTCGCAGCCTCGCGAGCTACGCCCAGAAGGCGTCGACCGCGGCCCCATCCTCGGGGAAGCCCCAGAACTCCGTCGCCTTTCCGTCCGCGTCGATGTGGAACACCTGCATGACGTTCATCGAAAGACTCTTGCCATTCCTCTCGCCGGATTGACGCACGAGCCCTACGCCATGATCGTCGTTCGCGAGGATGTCGTGCACCTCCAGCTTGAAGGAGCCGCCGGTCTCCTGCATCAAGCGGCCGAAGAATCCCATCACCTCGTCCTGCCCTTTGTAATCGCCGGCGACGGGGTTGTTCCCGGGGACGTGGAAGACGATGTCCTTGTGAAAGAAGTTCATCACCCCTTCGAGGTCTCCACTCGTGAATGAGTTGTAGCCGCTCCGCACACGCTCGACGTTCGGGTGTTCCGCCATGGTGCCTCCCAACTCGTGACCCACGTTACCGATCTAGCATTCGCCAACCGTGGGCGGGCCACAAGGGGGTTTCGCATGAGAAAAACCTCACTTGGCGGGAGCATCGGGCTCGGCGATCCAGCGGTATCCGAGGCCCGGCTCGGTCGTGATCCACCGCGGGCTGGCTGGGTCGTCTCCCAGCTTCTGGCGCAGCTGGCGCACGTACAGTCTCAGATAATGCGATTCGGTCCCGTAGCCCGGCCCCCATACCTTCTTGAGGAGCATCTGGTGCGTCAGCAACTTGCCGGGGTTGACGGTCATCGCTTCCAGCAGGCGGTATTCGGTGGGGGTCAGGTGGAGGGCGACCCCATCGAGCTCGACGAGTGAGCGCGCTAGGTCGATGGTCAGGTTCCCCCCGAAACCCAACGTTGGCGGAGCGGTGTCCCCAGACGAAGTGCGACGAAGGACGGCACGAAGGCGCGCCAGCAACTCATCGGTAGCGAAAGGTTTCGTCACGTAGTCGTCGGCCCCGGCATCGAGTGCAGCGATCTTGTCTTCTTGTGCATCGCGCACGGAGAGCACGATCACCGGAACGTGGGACCAGTTGCGCAGTCGCCGGATCACCTCGTCGCCGCCCAAGTCGGGGAGGCCGAGATCGAGCAACACCAGGTCGAAGTCGTCGCCCGCAAGGAGGTCGAGTGCTTGTTGTCCGCTGGCCGTCGTCGCGACCGAGTAGCCGCGCGCACTGAGTCCGATGCGGATCGCTCGTTGGAGTTGCCGGTCGTCATCCACGACCAACACGTTCGGCTGATTCACGCGGGCCCGCCCGAGGATCCGTTGGGGGCCGGGAGTTCGAACACCACCGCGGTCCCGCCGGACGGCACCTCTTGTATCCAGATCCGTCCGCCGGGTGCGGTTACGACGGCATGCGCGATGGCAAGCCCCAAACCGGTGCCGGGTTGTTGATCGGATGTTCCTCGTTCGAAGGGTTGGAACATCCGCTGGCGTTCCTCTTTGGGGATGCCCGGCCCTCGATCCGACACCATCACCCGGACTGCGTCGGGGGAGCCAACCGCGGAAAGCGTGATCGGGCCCTCCGAGAACTTCGAAGCGTTCTCCACGAGATTGGTGAGGACCTGGTCCATCTGCACGACGTCCAGTTGTAGTTCGGGGAGATCGTTCCTCAGGTCAACGTGGATCTCTCGATCTCCAAGCGAGGGACGCAAGCGCGCCACGACACTCTCCATGACCTCGTCGATCGAGGCAGCCGTCTTGGCCGGCGTCAAGGATCCCGAACGCATACGAGACAGATCCATCAGATTCGTCACCACCCGATTTAATCGTGTGGCCTCTTCGTGGATCGTGTCGAGGTGCTCGCGCCTATCGGCCTCGGTGAAAGTCTCGCCATCTAAGAGGCTCGTGACGGCAGCGGTGATCGAGGAAAGGGGGGTCTTGAGGTCGTGGGTCACAGACGAGAAGAGCACCGCGCGCAACTGGTTCGTTTCTGCCTGAAGCTGAGCCTTTTGGACCTCGTTCGTGAGTCTCACGCTCGCTAGATCCAATCCGACGCGGTCGCAAAACACCCCGAGGATCCGTTCTTCTTCACCGGTGAAAGGATCGCCTTTGCGAAACACCGCGAGGGTTCCGATCGGGTTCTGCTTGGCGCCCACCCTCAAGCGGAGCGTTTCGTCCGCACCGTCCGTCGTGCCGACTCGCACCGCACTTTCTGTAAGCGCGGTCGTGATCTGGCAACCCGAGAGCTTGAAGATCTCTCGCAGATGCACGGCGAAGACGCCCAGGACGTCTTCGACGGGGTCTCCCGCCAGCAGTCCGGTAGTCACCTCGCTCAAGATCCGGATCTCGGTTTCCCGACGTTCTATCTCGGCGCGTCTCTGCAGCGCGGTCGACAACAAGAGTCCGAATGCAACGGCCACGACCAAAAAGACGAGTAGCGCGAGGAGGTCTCCTTCTTTCGCAACGTCGAAGGTTCCGAGCGGCGGTGTGAAGAAGAAGTTGAGGGCGAGGAAAGAGAGGACGGACGCGATGAGCCCTGCCGTAGCCCCTCCAAGGGCGGCAGCCGACACGACCGCGAGGACGAACAGCAACGAAGCAACGGTGACGGATACGTCCGACCCCAGCGCCGCCAGGGTCGTGACGAGGGCGGGACCGAGGACGCTGTAGAAAACCGATCGGAGGACGCCGGGGGAGCGGGGGCTAAGCACGGCAAGTCCTCGGCCCTCTCGCATCACACCTCTTTCTCAGTCCTCTAGATGGTACGGAACACTGGCAACCACCACGCCTCTCTCGAAGAGTAGATGCCGTTTGACGAGTAATGCAGTTTGACCGTGGAGGAACTGGTGCCTTGCCTTGCGCACAACGAACTCCGGCACCACGACCGTCACGACGCGCTCCTTCCAATCGGCATCGAACTGCCTGAGATAGCTTGCCAGCGACTCTCCGATGTCTCGGAAGGGCGATCCCTGGATCTCGAGCGGAACCTGGATGCGGTGACTCATCCACTGTTCGGCAAGGGCTTCGGTGGCTGAAGGGTCGAGCTCGAACGACACTGCTCGCAGGTCGGTCGGCCGCAGCGTCTCGGCGTATTCGATCGCTTCCAACGTCGCGTTGTTGACCCCGGCAACCAAGACGACGACGTAGTTCCTCGCAGGCTCGACGGCTTCCACGTGCCCGGTATCGGTCTCGCTACGCATCGACGGGATGTCGAGGATCTGCACACCGCGTTCGGGAAGGAAGGAGGCTTTCAAGCGGTGGACCCTCGGACGACGCAGGATCTCCCAGAGCCCCCGGCGCTTCAACATCTCGGGCACGACGAGGCTGAGGAACTCGCCTTCGGGCAGGTCCTTCTTCTGTTCGCTGAGATGCGCCTTGATCGCTTCCGAAGCCGATCCGCCCGCGCGCTCGAGGATCGTGAGGGGGATATCGGGGGCCAGGCGCGTCCACGCTTGTTGCAGCGATCCGTCGAACGTCACTGCCGAAGCCGTGTGCGGGCGCGCGGCCCTGATGTAACCCACCGCGCGGATGGTCGCGACGTCGAGGTGGTCCACGATGAGAACCATCCGTTGGTTTCCCGGCCTCCGCTCGAGAGGGCGTCGTTCCGGATGCGCCAATTGAGCACGCACGTCGGTGTAGTGCGTATTGATGGTTCGCATCAGGAGGATCAAGAGCGGGATCGCACACACGACGATCCACGCGCCGCCCAGGAACTTCGTGGTGACGACGACGACGAAGACGACGCCGGTGACGAGGCCGCCGAAGCCGTTGATGAACGCGCGGTGCTTCCACCCGGGCTCATTCGTTCGTCGCCAGTGCACGACCATCCCCGCCTGGGACAGGGTGAACGAGATGAAGACGCCGACGAGGTAAAGCTGGATGAGGTGGTTGAGGTCCGCCTTGAAGATCACGATCAGAAGCGACGCGAACACTGCGAGGATCACGATCCCGTTGGAGAAAACGAGTCGGTCGCCGCGGTTCATGAACTGGCGCGGCATGAACCTGTCCTGCGCCAGGATCGACACGAGGCGGGGGAAGTCCTGATACGCGGTGTTCGCCGCCAGGATCAAGATGCCCGCCGTCATGGCTTGCAGCAGATAGAACATGAAGCTGCTGCCCCCGAAGACCGCGGCCGCTATCTGTGCCACCACCGTTCGGTCGGCTGCTTCGGTGTAGACGACGTGCGTGTTGTGCGCGAGCCACGTGATCCCCAGGAACATGGTGATCGACATGACCCCCATCACGGTCAATGTGGTGGCCGCGTTCCTCGATTGCGGATAGCGGAATGCCGGGACGCCATTCGAGATCGCCTCGACGCCGGTGAGAGCGGTCGTCCCTGCGGAGAATGCCTTCAATATGACGAACAGAGTGAGAGCTTGCGTCACGGGAAGATGCATCCCGGCGCTTTCCGCGGGTGGACACCCGCCGACGCATCTAACGAAGCCGGTGACCAAAAGCACGTAGATCGAGAGCACGAAGCCATAGGTCGGGATGGCGAAAAGAGTGCCCGACTCTTTCGTGCCGCGCAGATTCATCAGCGTCACGAACAACACGAACGCAAGCGCGAGCTCTATCTTTGCGGTTTCGAGGCTCGGCGCGGCGGAGACGATCGCATCTACGCCGGCGGTGATCGACACGGATACAGTCAAGACGTAGTCGATCAGCAAAGCTCCGGCGGCAAGGAGCCCGGGATAGACCCCCAGGTTCTCGTGCGCAACGATGTACGCACCTCCGCCGCTCGGGTAGGCACGCACCGTTTGCCGATACGACACGACGACCGTTGCGAGCAGCAGCGCAACCGCCAGAGAGATCGGGATGACGTGGGTGAGCGCTCCTGTTCCCACCGTCCCCAGTACGAGCAGGATCTCTTGAGTCGCGTAGGCATTCGACGACAGGGGGTCCGACGAGAAGACCGGCAGCGCCAGGATCTTGGGCAGGAGAGTGTGCTCGAGC
>JAXDJP010000034.1:0-4233 GCA_034665645.1 Actinomycetota bacterium
TGCAACTCGGCCCCGCGGAAGGAAACGGTCTTCCAGGCAGTTGGGTTCGAGCTCGCCTCCGCGCCGGCGGGGGCGACCGACCCTGCAACCGCGCACATAAAGCAGGCGAAAGCGATCCGAGCACTTCGAGAGATCCCCACCCGCAGACGTTAGTACGCCCGGGTCGCAACGCGCGCAGATACTTGATCCGTGGATCACGTACTCATCCGCAAGCTCGAGCACCTGACCGGTAGCCAGAAGGCTCCCGCCCTCGGTTATGCCCTGGAAACCCGCTCCACCGCAGGCCCGGCTTTCAAGACGGGCGCCTTTCCACACGATGTGGTGTGGATCAAACTGCACGGCGGACTGGTCGTCGGTCGCGCCGAGGTCAAACTCGCGTGGGTAGGTGAGTTCTCCGATATCCGCGAGATCCGGAGGCGCACGGGAGGGGCGGCGATACAACGCATGGGCTCGTTCTGGCAGGGCCGACCCCGCGTTGGCTATGCCGTGGTCGCCGAGTTAATGAACGAAAGGTGGATAGAGCCCGTCTGGCAGGGTCCTCGTACTTACGCGTACGAGTGGGTCGTTCTCGACGACAAGAAGAGGGCCGGGTGGCTCCAGGAGAAAGCGCCGCCTCGAGACGGAAGCGAGTTGCTCAAGAAGTTCCTCCAGTGGCGGAAGAATGCCGGCTGAAGAGTGAGGTATGGAGAGTCTTAAAGGGAACCTTCTGATCGCCGGAGCGGGCATCGCAGGTGAGGTCTTTCGCCAAACCGTCGTCATCATGGCCGAACACGATGAGAAGGGCGCGCTGGGGTTCGTACTCAACCGGCCCTCTCACGCACTCCTCGAGAACATCGCTCCGTCGTTGTCCGGCATCGACGGGATGGACGAGCGCCTATACCTCGGAGGGCCGGTGCAGCCTGAGGTCGTCGTGATCCTCGCGGAGTACGGCGAAGTGGGCGACCCCGAGCAGCTCATCTTCGACTCCGTCGGCTTCGCTCCGCCGGAAGACCCCGAAGGAGTGGAGGGACGCGTGCTGCGCGCGAAAGCGTTCTCGGGGTACGCGGGGTGGGGGCCGGGTCAGTTGGAAAGCGAGATGGACGACGGAGGTTGGCTCGTCGAGCCCGCGCGCCCAGACGACGTGTTTGCGTCGGACCCGGACGCGCTGTGGCGCGACGTGGTGAGAAGGAAGGGCTCGCAGTTCACGTTGCTGTCCACGATGCCCTTCGATCCCAGCTCTAACTAAGGCCTTACCTCTTCAGCTTGGCGGGACGGCTGTAGACCTGAAGCTCGGCCGTTCGAACGCTTTCGTCGTTGGCCGACCCGTCGCCACAGTCCGTCGCGTACGTGGGGTCGGTGTCCTGCTCGCCCTGATAACCCGGCGTTCCCGTGCATTGGTTGTTCAGCACGACCAATCTGATGTGTGTGGCCCGCCGGTCGGGGATGTTGAACTTTCGCAAGACGAGGTTGGGCGAGACCGGCCGCGGCCTTCTCGCTGGGAACGCATTCGGCTTGCTCTTGTAGATCCTCTTCCAGCCCTTGTTGGTGAGGCAGAGACCGTTGCTCTGCTTCGCCTTACAGATCTCGATGGCGAACTGGCGAAGCGCCGTGAAACGGCCGCCGCTCGAGGGGCTGAGCATGGCGCTTACTTGGATGCTGCGGATCATGTGAGCGCCGCCGACGAGGTCGACCGTCGCTTGCGAACCCTTGACGTTCGGAGTTGCCCCCGTGACCGCCCAGTTCGTGTCCTCGGTGTCGTCGATCAAGCTGATCTGGTTGATCCCGTCGCCCGTGATGCCGGCACCGAGGTTGGACGACGCGAGGTTCTTCTGCATCTTGACCGTGACTTTTCGGGTCTTGCCGGCCACGACGCGCGCCTTGAAGCGGAACATCCCGTACCCGGGCGCCTGCGCGATGAACCTGTAACGTCCGGGCGTCATCTTCACCTTGGAAGACGAGTTCTGGCCTACGTTGTTGATCGCGATGGGCGTGACGCGAGCTTCGTACATCCCGACGTAGAAGAGTGATGAGAGCGGCTTGCCCTTCTTGTTCACGGCCTTCAGCTTCAGGGTTCCCGATCGCTGCTTCGGCGACAGGAAGCTCGCGGTGGGGTTGTCGTCGTTCCCGTTGAACGTCGTCGCTCCCTTGCCCAGTCCTCGCTTGGCGAACGCGTGCCACAGCGCTTTCTGGTTCGCTCCCTTGAAACGCATCTTGTCCGCGGCGAGGTAAGCGTCGCGAGCGTCAACCATGGACACGTCGGCTTCCTGCAGCAGCCACGCATCGAACATGATCTGGATCCAGCGGCGGTTACCCGGGCACTTCGTGACTTTCACCTTGTTGTCCGCGCACTTGCGCTGCAACTTCTGGTTTTTCGCAGGGAACCTGCGGTTGTACTTCTTGATCAGCTCCTTACGCAGCTCGTAGTTGATGCCGTTCCAGATCTCTCCGTCGGCGTGCACCTCGGGACCCGTCAGATCGAAGCCGAAGTCACCGAAGTGGAGTGGGTTGTGGTTCAGAGCGAAGTCTCGGATCCCGGTCTTGGGGTTACCCGTTGCGTAGGCGCCGATCGCGTAGGGGTTCTCGTTCCCGACCGGCGCGTAGCCGTACTCGAGGAGGTACTCGGTCGCCGCGAGATCGCTCCAGCTTTCGCCCATCGACCCACCCTGGTTCGAGTCGATGCCGTCGTCTGGTCCCGCAACCATCCGGTTGGACGTTGCGTGCGTGTACTCGTGTCCGATGACGCTGGTGTCGAAGTCGCCGTCTACGCATGGGGGGTAGAACGAGCCGGGGATCGGCTGCCACAAGTACATGTTGGTGACGGGAGAGACGCCGTCGGGGGTGGGGACCTGGTTCGCGTTGTCGCGACCAAGGTTCGAGGGGTAGCCACCGCTGATGGATCCCGCTTGGGCGTTCCCGATCTGCGGGTCGGCGGGTTGGCCGCCCTTGTCGAAGTTGTATTCCTGCAGGTTGAAGTTGTCCTCGGTGAATCCGAGGAAGTACTGCCAGTCGTGCATCCGGTTGTGCATCGCGAACAGGTTGGTGATCGCAGAGTCGGTGTCGGTACCGGCCGGGTCGGGGTTCTGTGGCACCCGCGTGCACTTCGACTTGCGCCAGTAGTCGTTGAAGGCGAACGTGTAGTCCTGAGTCGGGCTGGCCGGGCGGTAGTTATCGGACGGCGTCAGCGGGCTGAGAGAGGACTGCGCCGTGTTGGCTGCGTTCCCCTTCGTCGTGAAAGTGGCGGTGCCCGATGCGGCCGTCGTATCCCACGGGACGCGCGCCGCGTCGTTCTCCAACTGAAGGTCGCAAGGTAGATCGTTGTCGGGCTCGAGGATCCAACAGCCGATCTTTCTCGTGTCCTTTGCTTTCGTGAGCGTCGGATACGAGCGGAAGTACTTCCATCGGGGGTTTCCCAAAGCGTCGTCTACGAGGTTCTGCCGCACGAGGATGTTGCCCGTCACTGCGTCGACGAACGTCCGGTAACCGCGGGCGTGGTCGCCGTCGATCACGAGGGCCTCCCACGCGGGACGGACAGTGCCGTCGTAGCCGGCGAGTGCCGTCAGTCGCGCTCTCGTGTGGTCGAAGCCCCCGATATCGAAGAGCGTCCAGGCCTGGTCGGTTCCGTTCGGCTGCAGATAGATCTCCGCGTCGTAGCCGGCGTCGATCATCGCGGCCCCCACTGCGTCCGCTGCACTCAACCGCGCGACCTCGGGAACGGCCGTGAACGGTGCGATCGAAGAAGAGGCGTAAGCGACTTTTCCGTTGGCGACACCCACCGTGATCCGGCCGTCATGGGTCGGGGCGAGGTCACCGAAGGTCTGGCGGAAGATGACCGCGTGGCCGGCGCTGTGCACCATTTTCGAGTCGTTCACGAGCTCCAGGCTGTCGATCACGTCGGTCGAGATCCCAAAGAGTCCCCGGTTCGCGGAGATGTACTGGCGGGCGGCCTCGATCGGATCCTGCGACAGGCCCGTCGCCAGGTAGCCGCGGTACTTGTATATGGAGCGCGGCGTGCCGAATTCGTTCCACGACACGTGAAGGCCGAGCTTCTTGGCTAGGCCGACTTGCGCCGCCGAGGGGCCGTGCGCTCCCTTGCGAGCGTCGAGGTTGGGTCTCTCGCGAGGGACCGCAGTCACCGCTTCGGCCCTCGTCAAACCTTTCGGTACGAGTTGCAAGCTGAGCAGAAAACCCAACCCCACAGCCAGCATCGTGCGCCACAGCCGGGTGCTCGTCACGAAACCCTCCCGTCTTCCCGCG
>JAXDJP010000035.1:0-10095 GCA_034665645.1 Actinomycetota bacterium
ACTTCGACCCCGAGCGCAGCCGCGCCTCGATACTGTCGCCCTCGTCTTCGTTCGAGTCGTCGTCGGTATCGTCGGGGGCCCCGGCGTCGCGTTCCATCGCCTCGGTTTCCTCGGCCGTCATCCCCGACGAGCTCTTAGCCTCGCTGCTCTTCGTCGAGTCCTTCTCCTCGGACATACCGATCGGTCCATCGGTGTCGCCCGACAGGAACTGACGTACGACCGGGATGTCGGACTCGAACATCTCTCTTGCAGGACCGAACCGCACGAGATTCCTGCGGTAGAGCATGCCGATGTAGTCGGACACCTTTCGGGCAGTAGAGATGTCGTGGGTGACGACGATGAAGGTCGCCTGGAGCTGGTCGCTGAGGTCCATGATCAGTTCGTTCAGGAACGCGGTACGGACGGGGTCGAGACCCGAGTCCGGCTCGTCGAACAGGATGATCTCGGGATCGAGCACCAGAGCGCGGGCCAATCCGGCCCTCTTCTTCATCCCTCCCGAGATCTCACCCGGAAGCTTCTTCTCGGCTCCGACGAGACCGACCATCGTCAGCTTCTCGTTGACGATGTCCTTGATCTCGGACTCTTTCTTTTTCGTGTGCTCGCGCAGTGGGAACGCGATGTTGTCGTAGATGTTCATGGACCCGAAAAGGGCGCCGTCTTGGAACAGCACGCCGAACTTGCGACGTACCTGGTAAAGCTCCTTCTCGTTGAGCGCGGGGACGTTCATGTCGCCGATCCAGACCTCGCCGCGGTCGGGCTTGAGCAAACCCACAAGGCATTTGAGGAAAACGGACTTACCGGTTCCTGAGGGGCCCAGCATCAGAGTGATGCGCCCCTTGGGGATATCGAACGTCAGATCCTCGAGAACGGTCTGGGCGCCGAACGATTTCGTGAGCCCCTTGATCGAGATCTGTATATCGGGGTTTTCGTCGTCGTCGTACTTGCCGCGACCGGTGCCCGCAGTGCTGGTGCCAGATCCGCCCATCATTCCCCCGTCTCGTTGGAAGCGCCGGGTCAGCGCGGCCCCCAGATTACTTGCTGCGGGGGCTATCCGTCTGCGTCCGAGGCGACGCGTACCGGGGGGCCTCTCCGGAGGCTATATTTTCGGCGCCGTGGACTTCCGAGATACTCCAGACGAAGCCAAGTTCCGCTCCGAACTGCGCGCCTGGTTCGAGGCCAACGTTCCCGAGCACGGCGAGCCCCACGCCGGACGCATGGACGAATCGATCTCGCGCGAGTGGGCCAAGAAGCTCTACGAGGCCGGCTACGCGGGCCTTACGTGGCCGGAGGAATTCGGGGGGGCCGGCGCTCCGTACACGCACCAAGCGATCTTCCTCGAGGAGAGCGCTCGCGCCGAGACCCCAGACCACATCGGGGTCATCGGCCTCGGCATGGCCGGCCCGACGATCATCGTGCACGGCACTCCGGAGCAGAAGGGCCACCTGAAACACATCCTTTCGGGCGAAGAGGTGTGGTGCCAGGGATTCTCGGAGCCCGGTTCTGGATCCGACCTCGCGTCCCTCAGAACCAGAGCGGAAGACGATGGAGACAGCTGGGTCGTCAACGGCCAGAAGGTGTGGTCGTCGTTCGCCCACATCGCCGATTACTGCATCCTGCTCGTGAGAACCGATCCCGAGGCACCGAAACACCAAGGGATCACCTACCTGCTGGTCGACATGCACTCGCCGGGCGTGGACGTGCGGCCCCTGCGGCAGATCACCGGAGACCCCGAGTTCAACGAGATCTTCTTCTCCGATGTGCGCGTACCCAAAGAGAACGTGTTGGGCGAGATCAATCAAGGGTGGCAGGTCGCGATGACCACTCTTCTTCACGAGCGGGGCACGCTGGGTTTCGCCCTTACGGCGCGCCTAGAGGTTCAGGTCCGCAAGCTCATCGCGCTGGCGAAGGAGAAACGAGCGGACGGCTACGTTCCGGCAGAGGATCCGATCATCCGAGATCGCATCGCGCGGCACTGGAGCGAACTGCAAGCTCTGCGTTTCACGAACTACCGAGCGCTGACGGGACTCGTGAAGACCGGGGTGCCCGGTCCGGAAGGCTCGGTCGCGAAACTCCATTGGTCCGAGACGAACCAGCGACTCACGAAGCTCGCGATCGAGATCCTCGGCCCCCAAGCCCAACTCGACGGCGACGGTGGTACGTGGAACGGATACTGGCAGTACCAGCAGCTTCGCAGTCGCGGCAACACGATCGAGGCCGGCACGTCCGAGGTGCTGCGCAACATCATCAGCGAACGAGTCCTGGGACTACCGCGCTCGCGATGAACATTTTTGGAATGATCCACACGAGTTGCGCCGCCCGTAACCCTCGTGGATCAGAACGCTACTCGGGGAGGATCGGGTAGATGGATTTCGCGTTCAACGAAGAGCAGCAGATGCTGCGCGACCAGGCCCGGTCGTTCCTCGCGGACAAGTTCGCCGAGGACCGCGTCGTCGAGCTCGCTCAATCGGACGAAGGTTGGGACTCCGGCTCGTGGACGGAGATAGCGAACCTCGGATGGCTCGGCCTCTCTTCCCCCGAAGAGTTGGGCGGGGCCGGCATGGGGTTCCTGGAGGAGACCGTTCTGTTCGAGGAGTTGGGCAGCGCCCTGGCCCCGGTCCCGTATCTCGCCACCGTTGGCCTCTGTCTCCCGGCCCTCGAATCGTCCCCCGAGCTCTTGGGTCAAGCCGTCTCGGGCGAAGCGACCTTCACGCTCGCGTGGGCGGAGCCCACCGGTTCGGCGCTGCTCAGGGACGCGGGGAACGATCCCGAGACGAAGGCCGAGGGCTCGAACGGATCCTGGTCTCTGACCGGGGAGAAGACCCTCGTCCCCGACCTCGGGCTGGTCTCACACGTTCTCGTCACGGCTCGCACGTCCGACGGCGTGGGCATCTGGGTCGTGAAGAAGGAGGACGCGACGCCGAACTCTCTATCTACGCTCGACACGACGCGGCGGTACGGGACTCTGAGCCTCGCGGGAACCCCGGCAACGTTGCTCGTCGATACCGCGGGCACCCCTGAGGTACTCGAGCGCATCCGTCTCCGTGTGTTGGCGGCGCTGGCGGTCGAAGCTGTTGGAGTGGCGCAGAAAGCGCTCGAGTTCGCCGAAACGCACGCGAAGGAACGGACGCAATTCGGAAAGCCGATCGGCTCCTACCAAGCGGTGTCGCATCAGGTCGCAGATTCGTACGTTTCGGTCGAACTGGCACGATCCCTTTCTTATTGGGCCGCGTGGTGCGTCGCAGAGAACGACCCCCAAGCGTCCACCGCCGCTGCGGCCGCGAAAGCAGTGGCGGCCGAGGCCGCGGTGCAGAACTCGGAGCGCGCCATCCAAGTCTTGGGCGGCATCGGTTTCACGTGGGAACATTTCGCGCATCGGCTCTACAAACGGGCGCAGTGGATCGACTCTTTCGAAGGGTTCGGCACCGTCCATCGTGCCCAGGTAGCGGACGCGGTTCTAGGCTGATCGGGCCCCCAGATTGCCCTTCGTACTGACCACGGAATCGTATAGTTACCTGTAGTGGCCGTCTCGGTTAGTGGGGGGAAGAAGCTAGGTCTACGCGCTGCATCAAGCGCCGGGGACGACCATTCCTCCATCGTTTCCAGTATCGAAACCCTCCCCGAGCGATTCCTTCCGGATCATTCGAAAGGGTTACGCGCCCGCTTCCGTTTGAGGGTCGGCAACACCGTGCGCGACATCGTCGTAGATCGCGAGACCTGCAAGGTTGAACGCGAGAGAGGCCGCGCCGACACCGAGATCAAGATCACACCGGCGGGTTGGCGCGACCTCGACGCCGGCCGCATCTCCGGTATCGAAGCGTTCGCGCAGGGGAAGCTCTCGCTGCGCGGAAGCATCCAGAAGTCGCTCTTGTTCGAGCCTCTTTTCGACCGACCGGATGCAGGCGCGCTGCGTTTCGAGGTCGTGGACATAAAGGTCGGGAAGATGAAGATCTCGACCCTTGTCACCGGGCCCACCGACGCTCCTCCGCTGGTCCTGATCCACGGTCTCGGGGCAAGCAAGGCGTCGTGGCTTCCCGTTGTGCCGCAACTTGCTCGCCATTACAGGATCTTGGCCGTAGACCTCCCGGGGTTCGGCGCCTCCTCCAAACCACGGGGCAGGTACGACGCCAAGTGGTTCGCCACGAAGATGTTCGGATTCCTCGACTCCGCTGGATACGACAGCGCGTTGATCGCAGGGAACTCGATGGGAGGGCGCATCGCGCAGGAGATGGCGATGCTTCAGCCCGACCGCGTTGACGCCATCGCCTGTTTGTGCCCGGCCACCGCGTTTTCTCACCGGCCTGCCTTGTGGCTGGCTCGCTTCCTTCGCCCGGAGCTGGGATCCGCAGTTGCGCTGATGCCGCGCCGGCAATTGAAGGACACGATCCGCAGCCTGTTCGCTAAACCGAGCCGCATCGACGAGTCCTGGTACGAGGCCGCGGTCGATGACTTCCTCGCGACGTGGAAGAGCCCGCGCGCGAGGATGGCTTTCTTCGCCGCCGCCCGGCATCTCTACCTACAGGAGCCGAACGGTGAGAAAGGCTTCTGGGCGTGCCTGTCGTTGATGAGCACGCCGGCGTTCTACATCTACGGGCGGCACGACACGATCATCACGCATCACTTCGGAAGCAAGGTGAGCCGGTTCCTACCCGACGCTCACGTCGAGGTCTGGAACGATTGCGGTCACGTTCCACAGCTCGAGCATTCCGACCGTACGGCCGAGCGCCTCGTGGAGTTTTTCGCCGATGCGGTCGACTCGGGTCGATCCGCGGCGAGCGCTAGGGACTAGTCGTTCAGCCGGTGCCGGTGAGTCCGGCGCCGGGTGCTTGGAAGACATCGACGCGGTTGACCTTCCACCCATCGGACGTGTCGATCAATCCGACCTCCAGCTTCAGGTCGTCCGTGCGGGGTTGATCGCTAAAAGCGTTCGTGATCGTTTGGGTTACGACGCCGAAGACGGACGCTTCTTCCCCGTCGAGCGACTGGATGAACAGAGACTCGACCTCGCCCGTGCTGACGGCCTTCGCTTTCTTGATCGCGTCGACCGCCTTGGGACCGAAGAACGTGTCGGCCTCGTCTTTGAAGTCCCCCACGGCATAGGACTTGATCTCGGCCGTGTCGGTATCGATCGTGTCCGCGGAGAAGTTCGTGAGCGCGGTGACGAAGTCGCTCGCCGTTGCTTTGACCGCGTCCTCCTTCTCGGCGTCCTGTCTAAGCCCGGTCCACAGGATCGCGAACGTCACGGTGGACGCTAGGAACAGAGCTGCGACGATCCATGGGAGCCATGCCTTTAGACGACTCGCCAACTAATGTCCCAAGTGCAGCTTCGAATCGGGCGGGAGGATCGGGGCGGGTGCCTGCGTCCCCGGCCCGACTCCGGGTCCATACATCGAGGTGCACCCGTTGGCCCCATAAACATCCGGGGTCGGGCGGTGCGGTTGGTAGGAACGACCTTGTGGCTCGGTGTGCGGCAGCAGTGACACCCTGAACCAAGTCCCTCGGGAGGGATCGGGGTCCGCTTGAACGTCCTCATCCACTCCATCGAAGAACCAATGGTTCGTCTCGAGAACCGCCACCAGGTCGGCCTTTCTCGATACGACCTTCGCGTTGAACGTGCCGCTGTCCCTGATGAAGCAAGTGATGTTCGCCTTGTCCGCCGTGAGGATGCCGTTGGCTACCTCGGTGAATCGTGCACCGTTGCGATAAAGCTCGAGCAGGTCGAATCGCCGGTCGCGCAAGATCTCGGCGAGATCGGCGGTCTGGGTGATGTCGTCGGCGAGGACGTTCGCGTTGTCGGCGAGAACGCCGGTGAGCTTCGGGCTCGTGACGATCAGGTTGCGCAACTCACGTTGGACCTGAAGGAGCCTCTCGGGCAGATCTGCGGCGTCTTCTGAGAAGCGAGCGATGTCTGCAGACCGGCCGTTGACCGCGGTCGCGAGTTCGTTCACGACGGTATGGAGGTCGGCGGAAGGAACCTCGTGGAGGACGTCGGCCAAGACCTTGATGGTTGTCGACACGTCCGGTGGGGGCCGCGTGTCCGCGACGTCGATAGTGGCATCGTCATCGAGGGCCGCCCCCTGCCCGGGATCCAGCTCGATGGTCAGCTCGCCGATGGGGCTGCGACGCACGATCTCGGCCTTGGTCCCCTCGGGCACGCGCACGCCGGGATCGAGGACCATGTCGACTCGCACTTGCTCGTCCGTGAGGGCGACATCGTCGACCGTCCCGACCGGAACACCTCTCATGGTCACGTCGTTGCGGGGAAGGAGCCCTGAGGCGTCCGTGAAGATCGCGTGCAACGTGCGCCCGGCTTCCTGTTGGAACACGAGGTTCCGGCCACCGAAGTAGATCAGCAGCGCGGACGCGACGAGGAACGTGAGCACGTTGATGAGTGTTCTGTATTTACTCATTTGCCGCCCTCGTTACAGGTTCGTGCGGGGTTGCTGGGATCGTCGTTCAATCCGCAGATCACGAACTGCTGCACGACTTGGTTGAACTCTGAGTACTCGACCGCCTGGGTGTTGTAGTTGTGCCCCGGCGCCCACTTCAAGAATTGGACGAGGCTCGAGTCCTCGCTGTTCAGCACGCCGAGGATGACCTTCATCTGGCGGAAGAACGCCCCCATCTCATCGGAGTGGGCCTCGAGGATCCCCTTTCCGCCTCGTGCGAGACGGTTGAGCGACACGATCGCCTGCTCGAGTCGGTGGCTCTCGTCGCTGAGGACCTTGATCGACTTGTTGGTGTTGACGACCGAGCGCGCGTGCGCAGCCGCGTGAGGCGCAAGCGTGTCGTTGAATCCCTTGAGGTTGTGGATCAGGGAGACGAGCACGTCTGAGCTGTCCTCGTATTTCTTGATGATGTCGCCGTAGTTCTGCAGCAGGTTCCTGATCTCGGGGCCGTTCCCACCGAAGCCCTTGCCGCCTTCGTCGATCAAGATCGCGAGCTGCGCAGCGGAGATCGCACCGAAGATGTCGGAGCCCTCCGAGACGAGGTCTTCGAGGTCCGAGCGGACCACGGTGTCGTCGATGTTGTCGCCGTCGCGCAGCAGGGGAGTGGAGTCCGAAACGTTCTCGGGCAACACGATGTCCACGATGCGCTCGCCGAGGACGCTCGTCCTCCTAACGCGGACCGTCACGCCCTCCGGCACCTTGGCCGTGGGATCTAGTGCCAGCGTCACGACCGCTTCGGTTCCTGCCAAGCTCACCTCTTTGACCTCGCCGACCTGGATATCGGCCATCGTGACCGGCGCACCAACGGCGAGGTCCCCCACGTCGGTGAACGTGGCGGTTACGTCGATCCGGTCCGACCCGCAGCCGGCCAGAACGAGCGCAGTGACGAGCGTGGCAAGGACAACCGAGAGCCTTCTCATAGGCCCAACCCATCCGTCACGTCGCCCAGCGACGGCAGCGGATCTGGAACCTGGTCCAGGATGTCGTCGAGGATCTGGTTCAGCTGGTCCGCCGGCGTCTTGTTCCCGGCCTTCTTCTTGCGGGCCCGGCATCGCTTCGGGTGTGCAGCTTTCTTGCACGCCTTGAGCCCGAGCTCGTTCGAAAGCTGGTCGCCGACCTTTCCGGGAAGGTTCCCGAGTGTGTCGGCCAGCTTCTCGCCCGGGGTCGCTTGATCGTGCAGACAGGAACCGGGGGCGACGCAGAAGATGTTCGGCAGTTTCTGTTCCCAGTACCGCATGTTCGAGCACTGGGCGATGTCGAGGCGCAGACAGACGCCCTTCAGCCTGTCCTGCAACCGGTTCTGGAGGAGTTGGCCGATCGGCTCACCCTGGTTCCCGAGCCGCAACCAATGGCGTTGTCTGTCCCCGGCCCGGAACGCCGTATCGAACAGCCGCTTGGCCCAGTGCGCGGTCTTGGTGAAGCGGCCCGCGTTCCGGCTGAGGGTCCGCAGCGTGCGCGTGAGACTGTCGATGTCCTGGTTCAAGGGGTCCCGGTGCTGGATCAATAGCGATGCAAGTTCGGCAGCAGCTTGGTTGAGCCCGGTGATAGTTCCCTCGAGCGCGTCGCGGTTGTCATTCAGCGTGCGTGATACGGCGTTGTACGAATTGATGACGTCCCCGATGCGTTTTTGCCTCGTCGAGAGGCTGGTGGTCAAGGTGTTGAACTCCTGGATCAGCTCGGCGATGCTGTCGCGCTTGCCGGCAAGGACCGAGATAGCGGCGGAACCACGATCGATCAGATCGTTCAGGTTCTGACCGTTGGACTCGAGGATCTGTGCGGCGTTCGTCACGAACTCGGCGACCTTGTCGGGATCCAAAGCGCCGAAGTAGTCCTGCAAGCTTCGCAGCAGCTCGTCTTGTTCCGCGGGGACGCTCGTGTCGGCCAGGTCGATCGTGTCGCCCGTGAATTCCGGGCCCCCGTTGTAAGACGGGAACAGTTGGATGTAGCGCTCTCCCAAGAGCGACACGGGGACGATCGTTGCCTTGACGTCTGCAGGGAACGAGATGTTGGGGTCGTCGACCCGGAAAGTGACGTCGACCGCGTCGGCGGTGTTGTCGACCGTGATCACTCGCCCGATGTTGACGCCGAGAACCCTCACGCTGTTGCCCGGGAACACTTGGATGGCGCGGCTGAAGCGCGCGTGCATGATGCGACCCGATTGATCTCCATCGCCGCCGATGAACGAGCAACCCGAGATCATGAGCGCGGCCGCCACGATCGATGCAAGGAAACGCTTGGTCATAGCGTCCCCCCTCCGTCGAGCTGCGCCCCGAGACCACTAAGTCCGGTGACGGAATCGAGAAGGTCGCCTACGTCGCCCGCACCCGGGATGAGGTTCTGGACGTCGTCGGTTAGGCCGGAGCCATCTTGTCCGGGCCCGGGCGGTGTAACCGAGGGAAGCGGTACCGGCAACCCGCCTCCGCCCCCGCCGCCTCCGTCGCCGTTGTCCCGGTCCGCACAAGGCCGGGGGTCGGGACCGAGGAGTTGGTCGAAGGCTTGGTCGAGGGCGCCGCACGGGCCGAAGAAAGCGTCGATCCCGCCGGGACCGAGCGACTGCACGAAGATGTTCGCCCATCTATTTGGGGTGTTCTGCGAATACCCGACGCTCTGGTAACCCTTCACCGACGTGTTGAGGTAGGAGATCGTCGCGGCAAGATCCAGCTGATGCTTGTCGACGACGCCCAACGTGGTGTGGAGCGAATCCAGCATCGCGTTGAGGGTCTCCCTGTTGCGGCTGACAAGGCTCGCTGTTTCGTGGGAGGCCGTGTCCGTCGCGTTCAAAAGCTCCGTGAGATCGGCGGTCCGCTGCTCGAGATTGGCCAGGATGACTTGGTAGTTGTCGATCAGGCTCAACAACGTGTCGTCTCGATCCGCGAACGTGGCGCCGATCGTCTTCAGGCCGTCGATCAGGCTGCCGAGTTGTTCGCGCCGGTCGTCGATCGCGGAGGACACGCGCGTCAAGCCTGTGATGAGACTCGTGATCTCGTTCTTCTTACCGTCGGTGATCTTGGTGACCTCGTCCATGAAGGTCTGGAAGGCCTTCGCGTCCGACTTCTCCAGCAGGTTCACCGACGTATCCGCCAGGTCCACCAGCTCGACCGGGGTTCTGGTCCTATCGAGGGGGATGTTGTCGCCTTCTTCGTCGACGTCCTTGCTGTCGCCGTAATAGAGCGTCACGGTCTTCTTGCCGAGGCGTGTCTCGACCGATATCTCGGCTCGGGAGTCGACCGGAAGCTGCACGTTCGAGTTGATCTTCATGGTGACGTCGACATGTCCGTTGACGATCTCGACGCTGTCGACCTTGCCGGACTTGATGCCCGCGACGCGTACGTCGTCGGTGGCCTTCAGGCCGGCGGCGTCGGTGAAACTCGCCGTCAACGTGTACGTGTCCTTGAAGAAACCCGAGGACAGAAGCAGCGCTCCCGCAGATCCTCCGAGGACGATCAGAGCGAAGATGATCCCGATGATGAGCTGATTGCGCTCGAGGAACGACGTGCGACCGCTCTTTCTATTGAAGATGCTCACGACGCACCTCCAGAGAGCACGAACCGAAGGATCGATTCAACGCCGACGGCTCCAAAGCGGTGCTGGCCGGTAGCGGTCTGGTCGCTGGAAGAGCTCGAAGTAGACGTCGCGGAGGAGTTGTTGT
>JAXDJP010000036.1:0-10236 GCA_034665645.1 Actinomycetota bacterium
CGCTTCCCCCGAAGCCATCGATGCGGTCTGGGCCAGGCCCGCCGTCGAGACGGTCCGATACCCGGCTTCCGTAGAGGCGATCGGGTCCTCGTCCACCGAGCAAGAGAGACTGCACGGAGTACCCAGGATCAGACACTGGGGCCATGGCTCCGATCAAGTCGCCGCCCTTACCACCGTAAAGCCGATCTCCGTCGATGTCCGAAAACCCACCATCGATGCGGTCACTACCTCCACGTCCGCGGACGACGTCGTCGCCCCCGCCGGCGCAGATGCGATCGTTCCCGCCCTGTCCGTCGATCCTTTGATTGGCGTCACCGCCGACGATGACGTCGGGTGCGTCAGTTCCCTCGACGCGAGCTTTGTTGCTGACGATGGTGGCCTTATGCCCGAAGCACGTCGGAGCGGCCTCAGCAGCTTGTGGCGCGAGCAATCCGGCGACGACGGCGACCGCGATGACCCACGCTGATGTCTTTCGATAGTTCTTCATGCCCTTCCGCTTCCCCTCAACTCGTATTCCTGTAACTGACTACAGGAGCGTAGGGAGGCACGTGACCGTCGTCTGCGTACGAATCCACACAGGCGGAGTGAAAATCTCCAAATAACCCAATGGCGCCCCTTAGAAGGCGGGTCGATCGGACTATTTCGGGGAAGAGAGGGGCGGGGCTAGTCTGCCGGGCGTGGATCTGCGACCGGCTCCTTCGGAGCCAGCTCTGCGAGAGCTCCGTCGAGCGAGACGACGCAATCGCGTCGCGAACCTCGACTGGGTGGACGCCCTGTATCAGACGTACGTCGCCGCGATCGCGGCCGGTGTGGCTCTTATCTGGGTCACCGGGATCGTCAGCTCCGACAAGGTCGCTCCGGGAACCGTCGCTCGCATCGTCGCAGAGGGCCCCGCGCTGATCGGAGCGGTGCTTGCCCTCTGCGTCGCGCTGGGGTTGCGCGGCGGGGGTCGTGGCGGGCCACTCGCGCTCGAGGAACCGGAAGTCACTTTTGTGCTGCTCGGTCCCGTCGATCGCGGAGCCGCCCTGTTGGGGCCTGCGGTGCGCCAGATCAGAACCGCAGCTTTCGTCGGAGCTTCTTCGGGCGCGGTCGCCGGTCTCTGCGCGCTGCGTCGACTGCCCGGGAATCCGGTGTCGTGGCTCGTATGCGTTGGGGCCGTGGGTCTCCTCGCCGGAGCGGCGTTCGTCGGAGCCGCGCTGATCGCGTCGGGGAGAAGATGGAGTCCTGTCGTCGCGACCGTCCTGGGGGCCGCGGTCTTGGCGCTGTCCGTTGTCGACATCGTGCGGGATCTGTCGTGGTCGCCATTGACCTTCGCAGGTAAAGCCGCTTTGTGGCCGTTGCGCTTCGAGGCGTCGGCGTTCATAGGTATCGCCGTTTTGCTGGCGCTTCCGCTGCTGGGTCTTTACATGTGCGCGGGGACGTCACTCGAGGCCGCGAAGCGCCGCGCCGGCTTGCAAGCGCAGCTTCGTTTCGCCGCGACCCTCTACGACGTACGCACGGTCATCCTGTTGCGCCGCCAACTGAATCAGGAGGAGTCGCGAGTGCATCCCTGGCTCCAGGGTCATTCCGCGCGCACGAACTTCGCGGTGTGGAGGCGCGGGTGGAATGGTTTCATGCGTTGGCCGGTGACCCGACTCGTTCGTCTCGCGATCCTCGGCGCCGTTGCGGGATTCGCCTGTCTCGGAGCGTGGCATGGTGTCCAGCCCCTCGTCGTCGTGGCAGGAGGCGCTCTGTTCGTGGCCGCCCTCGATGCCGTCGAGCCGCTGGCGCAGGAGAACGATCACCCCCACATGCGGATGTCTATACCTCTCGCGGAGGGGAGATTGAACGTCAGACACCTGGCCGTTCCGTTGGTCGTGATGCTCGCGACGTGCGCCTTCGCGGTAGCGGTCATCCTTCCGTTCGGTGACACGCATCTGATCCTGCAGCTCGGGGGCGCACTGATCCCCTCGGCGGCTCTCGCCGCGGTTTGTGGCGCCGCGCTGAGCACCCTGGCGGAACCCCCGCTTCTGCGCATCATGCAGATGGGCCCGGCGGTAGACCTCATGGGCATGCAGATGCTCTTTCTGGCGGCGTGGCCGCCCGGTCTGGCCGTGATCGGAGTGCTGCCGTTGCTGGCCGCGATCGCGGCCCCCGACCAGGGGCTCGATCCTGGAAGCGTTGCCGGGGCGGCAGCGTTCTTCACGCTCTCGATCTCGGGATTGGTCGTTGGATGGATCCTCGTGCGCGAACAGATAAAAGCGGCGCGCAGTCGCGGTCTGACGCCCACGTGAGCGCCGTCCTGGAAGCCCGCTCTGTCGCCAAGAACTATGGCGACACAACCGCTCTCCTTCCGCTGAGTCTCGAAGTGGGAGAGGGGGAACTCGTTGTTCTCGTGGGACACAACGGCGCGGGCAAATCGACGTTTACGAATCTCGCTGCCGGCTTGCTCGAGCCCACCAGCGGCTCGATCTTGATCGCCGACAGTCCCGCGGGTACGTATCCCGCCCGCGCCCATCTCTCTTACCTCGCCGACGCGCCGTCCCTGTACGACGACCTGAGTGTGTGGGAGCACGCCAAGTACATCTCTGGCATGCACGAGCTCGACGATTGGACCGATCGTTACGAAGAGCTCCTCGAACGGTTGCAGCTCACCGAGCGATCCGACGGACTACCCAGCCGCTTCAGCCGCGGCCTCCGCCAGAAGACGTGCATCCTCCTCGGGCTCTTGCGCCCGTTCTCTCTCCTTATCGCGGACGAACCGTTCGTGGGTCTCGACGCGAGCGGCCGGGGCGCGTTCATGGAGTTGATCGTCGAAACGGCTCGGGCCGGATCGAGCGTGATCGTTTCCACCCACCAACTGGAACTGATCGAGAAAGCCGACCGCTGCATCGCACTACGCGATGGCGCCCTCATCTTCGATGGGCCCGCGAAAGACGCCGACGTAGACGAACTCGTTACTTCCTGACGGCCGCCTTCCGGGCGCCGGCGGTTACACCTCGGGGTCGGGCTGCGCGCTGGGCCCCGACACCGTCGAGCTCTGGAGAGCAGCGATGCGATCTTCGAGCGCGGGATGCGTGTCGAACATGCGGTTCAACCACGCGCCCTGTTTCTTGGCGGTCCCTCGGCGGGCTTCGTTGGCGTTTCGCGCGATGGGCGACTCGATCCAAAGGTGGGCCGTGGCGCGGCTGTTGGACCGTACGACCGTCTGGTCGTCCCGCAACTTCTCCAGTGCATGCACTAACCCGTCGGGATAGCGCGTCAGGAAGACTCCGTCGGCGTCCGCGAGGAATTCACGCTGTCGCGAGATGGCGAACTGCATCAGCTGAGCTACCAAAGGAGCAGTGATCAACAGCACGATGCCGAGGATCGCCACCGGGGCCCCCAATCCGCGTGCGTCATCGTCCCCGCCTCCCCACCACATCGCCCGGATCATCCAATCGGCGAGCAGGATGATGACTCCGACGAGGGTCACCGCGATGGTCATCACGAGGGTGTCTCTGTTCTTGACGTGCGAGAGCTCGTGGGCGATCACGCCTTCCAATTCGTCCCGCTTCATCTTCTCTAGCAGCCCAGTCGTGACGGCTATCGCAGCGTGCGCTGGATTGCGACCGGTTGCGAAGGCGTTGGGGGCCGAGTCCTCGACGACGTAGACGCGGGGTTTGGGGATCCCCGCGGCGATGCTGAGGCCCTCCACGATGTTGTGTAGCTGCCCGTAGTGCTCGGGATCGGCCGGCTTCGCGTGGCTCATCGAGAGGGCGATCTTGTCGGACGAGAAGTACGACCCCCACGTCATGAGGATCGCGAACACAACGGCTCCGACGAGTCCCCAGTACCCGACGCCGAGCAAGCGTCCGAAGAACCACCCCAGCAAAGCTGTGAAGGCTATGAATACGCCGATCAGCAGCCACGTCTTGCGGACGTTGGCCGCTATGCGTTCGTACAACTAGTGAACCTCTACGACGTTGTCGGCGGAGTGGATCCTCCCGAGCCGGGCGTGGTCGGCGTCCCTCCGGCCGTCGGGCTTGGCGTCGGCGTCGGCGTCGGCGTCGGTGCACCCGTCCCCGGCGTTGCGGTGCCGCCGACGGCAGGTGGTGCCGTGTTTCCGAAGTCGACCGTGACGTTCTTGCGTGTCTCTTCTTCTGCTTCGAAGTAAGGCTTGGGCGCGAAGTTGAACATCCCGGCGATCGTGTTCGTGGGGAACGTCTCGAGCGCGTTGTCGTACGCGAGAACCTGCTCGTTGTAGAACTGCCGCGAGAACGCGATCCGGCCTTCGGTGCCCGTCAGTTCTTCCTGTAGGGCGAGGAAGTTCTGGTTCGCCTTCAGGTCGGGGTAAGCCTCGGACACCGCGAACAGTTGGCGCAGAGCTCCCGTGAGGATGTTCTCGGCTTGCGCTTGGTTCTCGATGCCCGTCGCGGCTACTGCCTGCTGGCGAGCCTGGATGACTGCTTCAAGGGTCTGACGCTCGTGAGCTGCATAGCCCTTGACGGTCTCGACGAGGTTCGGGATGAGGTCATGACGACGCTTCAGCTGCACGTCGATCTGAGCCCAGGCGGCTTCGATGCGGTTGCGGAGCTTGACCAACCGGTTGTACGTCGCGATCAAGAAGATCACGAGGAGAACGATGATCCCCAGAACGATCCAGAGCATTCAGAACCTCACTTTTGTCGTGGTTGACGCTCTCTAGAGTGCGGCAACCCGGGATCTATAGCAAGTAGCCCGCCCTTAGACTCGCCCCATGAAGATCTCGATCGAATACTGCGCTCAATGAGGGTACGCACCTAAAGCCGTCGGTCTGACGGAACGGATACTCGAAGAGTTCGAGCACGACGTCTCGGAAGTAGTGATCGTCCCCTCTAAAGGGGGCGTATTCGAGGTCGAGCTCGATGGACAACTGATCTATTCGAAGAAGAACACGGGACGCCACGCGGAATACGACGAAGTCTTGAAGGCCGCGCGGGAGATCATCCGGTGCTGACCTAGCCCTGCAGCATCTCTCCGATCTGGAACGCTAGATCGAGTGATTGCCTGGCATTCAGTCGTGGGTCGCACAGCGCTTCATATCGGTCCTGTAAGTGGCTATCGAGGACTTCCTCGGCCCCCCCAAGGCACTCGGTGACATCCTCCGCGGTGAGTTCGAGGTGCACGCCGCCCGGAACCGTGCCCTCCTGTTGATGGACCATGAAGAACGCCTTGATCTCGGTGAGCACGTCGTCGAGCCGCCTGGTCTTCACGCCGGAGTCCGTGGTGAACGTGTTTCCGTGCATCGGGTCGCAGATCCATACGACGTCGTGTCCACTGTCGCGCACGGATCGAACCAGAGGCGGAAGCGTCTCTTCCACGCGCCCGGAACCGAGGCGCGCTATGAACGTCAGTCGTCCCGGCTCGTCTTCTGGATTCAGTCGCTCGCAGAGTTCGAGCAATTCGTCGGGTGTAGCCGAGGGTCCGACCTTGACCGCGACCGGATTCTTGACGCCGGAGAGGAACTCCACGTGCGCTCCGCCTCCTTGCCGCGTCCGCTCGCCGATCCACAAGAGGTGAGCGGAGCAGTCGTACCAATCGCCTGTCAGGCTGTCCTTGCGCGTTAACGCTTCTTCGAACGGGAGCAGCAGCGCCTCGTGCGACGTGTAGAAGTCCACTTCGTGGAACGCCGCGTCGGCGTCGAGATCGATCCCGCATGCGGCCATGAAGCGAAGCGATCGATCGATCTGCCGCGCTATCTCTTCGTACTTACGCCCTTGTTTGCTGCCGGCCACGAACTCTTGGTTCCACGTGTGGATCTCACGGAGGTCGGCGAAGCCTCCTTTCGTGAACGCTCGGATCAGGTTCAACGTCGCGGCCGCCTGGTGATAGGCGCGAACCATCCGCGAAGGGTCGGCGCGTCGCGCATCCGCGTCGAAGGTGTTGTCGTTGATCGCGTGACCGCGGAACGATGGGAGCTCGACGCCATTGAGAGTTTCGTTCGGATTCGAACGGGGCTTCGCGAACTGACCTGCTATCCGCCCCACCTTCACCACGGGGAGGCCGGATGCGTAGGTGAGTACGACGGCCATCTGCAAGATCACTTTCAATTTGTCCCGGATCGAGTCGGCGGAGAAATCGCGGAAGGACTCCGCGCAGTCGCCGGCCTGCAGGACGAAGGCCTCGCCGCGTCCGACCGCGGCCAACGAGGCTTGCAGTTGCCGTGCCTCCCCGGCGAAGACGAGGGGTGGCAGCTGCCGTAGCTCCTCCAGCGCCCGCTTCAGAGGCTCCTCTTCGGGCCACGGTGGCGCCTGTGCCACCGGGAAGTCCGTCCAGGAGTCGGGTGCCCACGCTCTTGTCATCCGTCAATCGTCGCGTGTTCCCGCGATGACGTGCGCCTCCCTGCTTAGGATGGCGGCGTGAAGACCGCAGGGCTCGTCTCGATCGAGGAGATAGAAGACGCCCGGAACCGGCTGAAAAACGTCGCGGTGCGCACTCCCCTCGATCGATCTCGAGCGCTATCAGATATCTGTGGAGGCGACGTTTTCATCAAATGCGAGAACCTCCAGCGCACCGGGTCCTTCAAGATCAGGGGTGCGTACAACCGGATCAGCCGCCTCAGCAAAGAGGAATGTCGCGCCGGTGTCGTTGCCGCCTCGGCCGGAAATCACGCGCAGGGCGTCGCTCTCGCTGCGTCGCTTTCGAACACGAACTCGACGGTGTTCATGCCCGACTCCGCGTCGCTCCCCAAGGTGGAGGCAACGAAGCGTTACGGAGCGGAGGTGATCCTGACCGGTCACGACTTCGGCGCAGCGTATGCCGCAGCACAGGAACACGCGGAGAAGGTCGGTGCGGTGTTCGTGCACCCCTTCGACCACCCGCACATCATCGCGGGGCAAGGAACCGTGGGGGCCGAGATCCACGAGCAGATGGGCGAATTCGGCACGATCGTGGTCCCGATCGGCGGCGGAGGGTTGATCTCCGGAATCTCTGCCGCGATCAAGACCTTGCGCCCAAACGTGCGCATCGTCGGCGTGCAAGCGGCCGGTGCGGCCTCGTACCCGCCCTCGCTGGCGGCTGGTCATCCCGAGACGCTCGAGCACATGGATTCGATCGCGGACGGTATCTCTGCGAACCGACCCGGAGATCTCACGTTCGCGCACGTTAGCCAACTCGTTGACGAGGTCGTCACGGTGACGGACGAGCAGATCGCCGAAGCTCTCGTGGTGACGGCCGAACGGATGAAGCTCGTCGTGGAACCTTCGGGAGCGGCCGGTGTCGCGGCGGTGCAACAGGCGCTGGGACATCTCGAGCCACCGATCGTTGTCGTCCTCTCCGGTGGCAACATCGACCCGCTGCTCCTGCTGGGAGTCATCCGCTTCGGGCTCGGAGCCGCGGGGCGCTATTTCGCGTTCCATACCCGCGTGGAGGATCGGCCCGGAGTTCTCGCTCGCCTCCTCAGCCTCATCGCTGAGACCGGGGCCAACCTGGTCGGCGTCGAGCACCACCGCGAGGGCGTTGGGGTGAGGATCGGCGAGGTCGACGTCATCTTGCAGGTCGAGGCGAGGGGCTTCCCCCACATCGAAGAGCTCACCCACACTCTGGCCCAGCACGGTTACACGGTCGAGGCCTACTGAGGCGGTCTGCCCGGATCATCCCTAGTATTTCTTGCGTATTTCTGGGGGGAAGAGGCGATGTGTCCGCGGCGTTATCACTAGTGTGACGAACATGTCGCTCGATCCCTCGCAGATCCAGGATTCCGTCCGCCGTTTCCTCGCCGAAGACATCGGCCGGGGAGATCACACGACTGCCTCGGTCGTTCCCGCCTCACTTCCCGGGCGTGCCCGTATCGAGGCGCGCGCGGGGGCCGTGGTCGCGGGGATGGAAGTGGCTCGAGCCTGTTTCTCGGAGTTGGGGGACGTCGACTGGAGGCCGCTCGTGGCCGACGGCGACCGCGTGGAACCCGGCGATGCCCTCGTGCGACTCGAAGGATCGCTCGCCGTGATTCTCACCGCGGAGAGGACGGCGCTGAATCTCTTGCAGCGCCTATCGGGAGTAGCGACGATCACGGCGCTCTTCGTCGACGCGATCGAGGGGACAAGTGCTCGCATCGTCGACACACGCAAGACCACGCCCGGTCTTCGGATCTTCGAGAAGTACGCGGTTCGTTGCGGCGGCGGCAGTAACCATCGCTTCGGGCTCGACGATGGGATCTTGATAAAAGACAACCACATAGCTGCGGTCGGAAACGTTGCCGAGGCGGTTGAGCGCGCGCGCCGGGGCATCCCTCATGGACTGAAGGTGGAGGTGGAAGTGACCGACCTGCACCAGCTCGACGAGGCACTTTCGGCCGGTGCAGACGCCGTGCTGCTCGACAACATGACGCCCGAAATGGTGGGGGACGCCGTGAAACGAGCTGGAGGAAAAGTGCTCCTCGAAGCTTCGGGCGGGATGTCGCTGGACACGGTTCGCTCGTACGCCCTCGCCGGCGTTGATCTCATCTCCGTTGGGGCGCTCACGCATTCCGCGCCGTCGATCGATCTTTCTTTGGAGGTGGAAAGCTGATGGTGCTGACGCCGGAGGCGCTTCAGTCTGGTGTCGATGAATCCTGGGCCGCCGAAGTTAAGCGCTTGGCCCGAGAGCAAGACGCCATCATCCTGTCCCACAACTATCAGGTACCCGCGATCCAGGATGTCGCAGATTTCGTAGGCGACTCGCTCGAACTGTCTCGCATCGCGGCGGAGGTCGAAGAATCGACGATCGTGTTCTGCGGCGTTCACTTCATGGCCGAGACGGCGAAGATCCTGGCTCCCGAGAAGCGCGTGTTGATCCCAGATCAGAAGGCAGGGTGCTCGCTGGCGTCGTCGATCACCGCAGACGAGCTCCGCGCGTGGAAGGCCGAGCATCCCGGAGCGGTCGTCGTCATGTACGTGAACACCACCGCGGCCGTGAAAGCCGAAACCGATTACTGCTGCACGTCCGCGAACGCGGCGAAGGTCGTCGAAGCGATCCCCGCCGACAAGGAGATCCTCTTCGGCCCCGACATGTTCTTGGGCGCTCACGTCGAGCGCATGACCGGGCGGAAGATGCACATCTGGATGGGGGAGTGTCACGTTCACGCGGGCATCGATCCGTCGGATATCGATCGCACGGTTAAGGACAATCCCGACGCCGAGATCCAGATCCACCCCGAGTGTGGTTGCTCGTCGCAGGCGATGTATCTCCTCTCCACCGGAGACCTGCCGGCCGAGCGAACGTTCGTCCTGGGCACCGGTGGCATGGTGCGCCGGATGCACGAGTCCGACGCCAAGCAGTTCATCGTGGCGACCGAGACCGGGATGTTGCACCGGCTCCGACGCGAGAATCCCGCGGCCGAGTTGATCCCTGCGAATGACAAAGCCGTGTGCGGCTATATGAAGATGATCACTCCGGCGAAGCTGCTGCGGTGTCTCCAGGACGGCCACGACGAGGTCCTCGTTCCGAAGGAGATCGCTGATCGGGCCCGCATCCCGATCGAGCGCATGATCTCCATCGGGTAGCGAATCCCCTGCGCCGCCCGCCTGCTTTCGACCCTCTCCCAACCCTCGCCCGCCGCGCCCTGTCGCGCCTTACTTGACTGTTCTGCTGTTATTTGTGAGGCTAATGGGGTTTTTGCTCACTATTGGGGAGGATATCCGTGCGTTTCTTGAGGTACCGGGGCCGTCATCGCGCCCCCACGCCCAACCCTCTGGCCGCTCCCGCCGCGGCCGGGGCCGCCGCCGCGGTGTTGCTCACCGGAGGCCCGGCTCACGCGGGAACCCACACGGTTCGACGGGGGGAAACGCTGTCGGGGATCGCGGCCCACTACGGCGTCACCGTGTCGCGAGTGGCGGCTCTGAACGGTTTGCGTGACCCCAACCTGATCGTTGCGGGAGAGGTTCTTCGGATCCCAGGAGGGAATCGTGGGCATGCTGGTTCGGCGCCCCGGGTCCACCGCGTCGGTAGCGGCGAGAACCTCTCCGGGATCGCGGCGCACTACGGGGTGTCGGTCGAAGCGCTGGCGCGGGTGAATCATCTTGCAGATCCGAATCTGATCGTCACTGGAGAGAAGCTGCGGATCCCGCACGGAGGATCGGCGTCCACCTCGGTCGTTTCTGCGGCTCCTGTGTCGTCGTCGAGCGGCGTTGAAGCCGTCCTCGAGAGCAACGCCGATCACCACGGTCTCGACCGCTCTCTCGTGAAGGCCGTTGCGTGGCAGGAGAGCGGCTGGCATCAGAACGTCGTGTCGTCGGCGGGGGCCATCGGAGTGATGCAGGT
>JAXDJP010000037.1:0-8330 GCA_034665645.1 Actinomycetota bacterium
AGGACGACGACGCCGGACGCGAACGCGAGCCACGGGTAGACCTCTTCCGGCGGAAACAGCCTCGAGGCCGACAGCGTGATGACGCCAAGGGCGACAACGGAAAGCGTGTGCATCAGGGAGACCGCGACGCCGATCGTCAGCGCGTGACGTCCCTTTCCGTCCGCTCCCACTAGATATGCCGCCATGATCGTCTTCCCGTGCCCCGGCCCCAACGCGTGCAACGCTCCGGCGGCAAGCGCCAGGAGCAACGCGACGGCAAGGAAACCCGGAGTGGCGTCTCGTTCGATGAGAGATGTAAATCGGGCGCCCAGAGCTCCACTCCAGTCATTCCCTTCAGAGATCTTCGTCGGGGTCGCCCCCGTCCCCGTTGCGCCGGGACGAACCTCGACGCGCGCGTCCCTTTGATCGAGGGGGCTGGAGAGCTTGTCTTTGGGATACGTCGTCAGCTCGTTCGAGACGCTGTCGGTCGGGACCGAAGAGGACACCAAGCCTTGTCCGTTCTGCACGACGGCGACGATCTCTTTCCACCCCAATCTGTCCGCGAAGTTGAGGTCCTGGTAAGCGATGGTCGTGTCCGCCTGAGGGAGACGGACCACATACGTGGTGTCGATCCACAGCGTTTGGAGCCCGCCCTGTCCGGGACGCAATTCCGCAGATGACCAGGTGATCGAAAGCGGGAGCTTCTCCCCATCAGCCTCGACCGTGATGTTCTTGGCATATGCCTTAGCGGAGACCTGCGCGTAATCGTCTAGCCCTTCCGTGATCATCCCGCCCGGTGCGGAGATGCGCGGCAACTCCTGATAGGTCGGGATCTCCGCCATGTCGACTATGTGGTGCACCGTGACCGTCGTCCGAGATATCTCTAGGCCGGAGAAGACGTTGATCGTGAAGTTGCCCAGAGGATGAGCCGAGGCGGGAGCCGGAGCGAGGGCCAGCAGACTGAGAACCGAAAACCAGAGGAGCATCGCTCGTCGCAGCATCACGAACCTCCTAGGCGCCCGAGAGTCATACGTGCGCGCTGTGAATGCAGGATCGAAAAGTAAGGGTTGATGGAGAGGGCGCGCTTCAGATAGCGCGAGGCTGCGGCTCGATCCCCGACCCGTTTTGCGATCATCCCCGCGTGGAAGTAAAGGACCGCGTCTTTCGTTCCCAGACGCAGAGCCCTCTGCTCGTGCCGCCGCGCCCTTCCGTACTTGCCGTTCGCGTAAAGCGCCCATGCGAACGCATCTTCGACCCTGATGCTTCGTCTTCCTGCGTACTGCTGCCTCGCGAGGCGCAACGCCGCTTTCGGAGACCCGTGGTCGGATAGAAAATTCGTGACCTCCACATCTGGGATAACTCCGTTGGCGGCGAAGAGCTTTTGTTCGACACGAACCAGCGCGAACTGCCGAGCGGCCTTGCCGTGTCGTCCCATCGTGTCGTACAGCTCGCCCAACCATGTCACGTACTGAGGTAAGGGGAAACGCTCAACCACTCCCCGCAAGATCCCGATCGAGCCTGCGACGTCTCCGCGCGCCCAGGCCACCTTCGCAAGCCCAACCTCTGGGAGGTAATAGCCGGGGGCCCTCTTGGAGGCTGCGCGGTACAGACGGGAGGCCCGTGCCAGATCACCCTCTCCGAAACGAAGCTCGCCCAGTTGGTAGCTCGCCCACGCGGCGTCTTCACCGATCTCGCCGGCCGACCGAAGGGCCGACCTCATCGCCGCTAGCGCTCCGGCGACGTCGCCGTGGAGCTCGCGGGAATAGGAAACCCTGGCGTAGGAGGGCAGACCCGGCTTCAGGTCGATCATCTCCTGGAACGCTCGATCCGCAGCGCGGTACCGCCCGAGCTCCAACAGTGCGTCCCCTTTGACGGCCCGCGCGTACGAGTTGTAGGGGTTCAAGACGATCGCTCGCGCCGCCCACTCGAGGGAACCACCGAAATCGTGTCGCGCGTTGGATAGAACCGCCATCCCGAGGAGGGCGCCGAAGTTCCCGCGAGGCTTGACACCGAGCGAGGAACGCAACGCCGAACCGGCCTTCGAATACCACGTGGGCTGCGCGGTGATGCGCGCCTTCTCTAGATACGCGAACGCGAGCTGAGCAAGAGACGCCGGGTCCTCACCATTGTCTTTCAGTCTGGTCTGTAGACCATCTATCCGAGCGTCGAGGTCGAGGGTCGAGATGGGCGGCGCAACGACCTCCTGAAGCGACACTCGTCCGGACGTCCGCGCCGAGGCTGGGGTGGGGTCTTTTCTCGCCGGAAGAAGTGCCGCGCTCACCGACACGACGATCGCGATACCGAGAGCGACGATGACGATCGTTAGACGCCTCATCTTTGAGTTCCACCCCCTTTCGTTCAGATGTGATCGGACCCGAAGGAAGGGGGCCATAAGGCCCCCTTCCGTGTCACCGGTACCTAGTTAATGAGGATCTGGGTCGGAGCCGTGGTGCGGCAATGCGAGGTAGGGGAATGCGTTCGAGAACGCCACGTCGTTGTTGTCGACGCCGTCGGACAGGTCGTTGGGGTTACCAACGAGTTCGCCCTCCACAACCTGGAGCGCGATGTCGATGACGTCGTCGGCAAGCCGGCGACCGTTCGGGAAACCGGCGCTGTCGCCACCGATGACACCCAGTCGGGAGTACTCGCTGCACGCCGGCGCTTCGCAGGTCGGCGTCGTGAGGTTCAGGCGAAGCATCTCGCTCGGCGTCACGTTCTTCGGCCTGTTGAGTCCGTCGAGCCCCTTAAGGAAGACGTCGATCAGGTCACCTCGCTGCACTCCATCGGTGTCGGGATCTGAGTCCGGCACGGGGATCCCGTACACGGCATTGATGAGCTTCGGCAGGATCGGGTCGTTCACGTAGCTGAGGAACTGCCCGTCACCGGACGGCTTGGATGCATTGAATCGATCCTTGTCCCTCAGCGGGATAACGACCTCGTTGACGAGCGGGTTCCCGAGCCTCGAGACGCTGACGAAGTCGCCCTTGCTGGCGATGCTCCCGCTGCCCTTGTGGACCCGGGTGCTGCGTCGCGCGGTGACACTCCACACGCCGATGACCGGATTGTTCGCCGGATTGCCGCCCTTCGCAAGCGCCGTCTTGGGCACCTGCAGCGCCACGCTGTTGACGTTGAATCCCGCAAGCGTGTCGTCGCCGGCTTCGGAGAAGTCGGTGCCGTAAAGGAGGTCGAAGACTCGAAGGTCGAGCGCGAATGGATCGTCCGCCTGACCCGCGAAGCTCTGGCCGGCGCCGCCGTCGGTGAACGGCACGACCGCTTCATCGCGGAGGTCACCGTAGTCCGGCATCGAGACCTCGCCGACGTCGCTCGGAGCAACCATCGCGTCGCTGAGCAGTGTCTTGGTGGACTTACCGGGGATCTTCCTCTTCAGGGTGTACGTCTGATAGAAGTTCAGGTCCGGGTCGGTCAACGTCGTTACCTGCCCCGTGTTGTAGAGGAACTGACCCTTGTCCCGATAGTGATCTTTGAAGATCCATCGATAGATGATGTCGGCTTTGGAATCGCCGTTGTTGTCGATGTCGATGTCGTAATGCGCACCGGGCTCGAACGTGAAGAAATTAGGACCGCCTGCAGGCTCCTCGAACGGGATCCAGTTCGCGATCAACGTGGTCGTCGCCGGATCGTCCGGACTGTTGAACGCGTATAGGTCCGTCGTGTCGATCCTTGGATCCGCCGCGGTGAGCGGCGCCTCTCTATGGCTAGACGCGCTTCCCGAGCGAGGCCTCAAGGATGAGACCATCACTCCCAAGACCAAGCCCAGAGCGAGCGATGCAGCCACCGCCGTTCTGAAGCGGGGGCGCGCTGCCGATGTCGCTTCCATCATCCAGTCCCTCCTTCTCGAAGGCGACCCCTTTTAGGTCAGCTTCGAAAGGGAGTCGCCTCGGGGGACGGTGCCGGATTGGACTTCGCGAGATACGGCTTAATAGTTGAGGTGCAGAACCAGACATATGCGGTCATCGTTCGCATCGACCCGCGACGTTCCACCCCACGAATCGTTGACCGCGCACAGCAAGGCCAACGGACGAAGCTCTCTGCGTCCGCGGGGCAGGTCGGCTGCGACGTCGCCCTCATACGAGGTGGAAGAAAGGTCGATCGAAAAAACGGCACCGTTTTCATCGGACTCAACGCGGAGGTTGGATGGAGCCGTTAGATCGTCTGCTGCTGCAACTCGGAGGGAGCGGGCGAGCAGTCCGGACAGCACGCCATCGTCGACGGTGATGCGAAGAGCGTCGCCTCCCAATGTCTCGATCTGCGGATCCAACCACCCAGGAACGCCCATGTGTTCCGCCACCTGCTTGAGGACGCGCGGTACCTCAACCAACTGGAGATCTCCCCGCGGCCACGGTTCCGACAGCGACCGAGCGAGTTGAAGATCCTTGACCGCTTCGGCCGCGGCGCGCGCCTCTTTCGCCATCACTGGGAGGAACTCGGCTCGGCTCGGATGATCCGGTCGAGCCTCGAGGATCCCAGCGAATGCGGCAACGTTGCTAAGCATGCCGGCCAGGTCATGGATGATCGCTGCCACGACGGGAGGCTCGCTATTCGCCATCGTCCTCACCCACCAGGTCCGTCGCCGCGACCGCGGCCGCCCATCCGTGGGAGCGGTCCTCGACCGCGAGCCGAAGCACCCATCCCTCTTCCTCGGCCCCCTCCTCCCACCGATACCACTCCAACTCCGACAGGGCTCGACCAAGATCATCCGGCGCCGTTCCCGGGCCCAGATCGGCGAGTTGAGAACCCACATGCCACGCCAGCGAACGCCCGAACGCGGCACCTCGCCGCCGCCCGAACGCGCCGCCGCTGGCGGCCGCCCACGCCATCCGTAGGACGGCCTCGTCCACCGAGAGGGGGCCCATCTGGAAGGCGTCCGGGGTGATCGCGGAGACGGCTGCGACGGCGCCGCCTTCCACGACGCGCGCCGTTGCGGCGCCGTTCGATTCGGTCGTCCATTGATGTGCAAGCTCGACCAAAGCCGCCGCTAGATCGGGCTCATCCAGCAATTCATATGAGGTCGGCACGAACTCCTCCATCGGAGCGCGCGGCTCCCACGGTTCGGCGACCTCGACTACATCCGATCGGTAGGTTGCAAGGGAATACGTCGGTTCCCAAGGTTGCAACCTCAGCGGTAGGCCGAGGATGTCGGGGAAAGCGCGCGGGTCGTCCTCCAGAACTTCGCCGCGCAACACCCTTTCTTGCGCGACGTACGCGGCGGTCGTCGGTTCGTCAAGATGGGCGGAAAGCTCGGCCCAACGATGGGTCGATGCCGTCACCTCGGTCAGGGGGCCGAGCATGAAACGTTCCAGATCTGAGGGGATCACCCCCGCGGCGTAGTCCCCCGGCGCCTCGAGCGCTATCCGGTAATCGATGTGGGCCGCGATAGGCCACAGTTGCTTGCCGCGCTCAGCGGCCTCCTCGCAGAGGTCCGCCACATCGAGCAAGCGATCCCACTCGGAGGACGAGACAAGCCCGTCGATGACGCGCAGCAAGCCGTTCATGTCCACGGCCTCGATCAAGTCGCGGATCGCCTCAGCGTTCGTCACCGAGCAAGGGTACGGCTTGGCGCTCGTTCATTCGGGGCGGTACGCGACAGGGGCTACTTGGAAGTCTGCTCGGCGCGTTTTCCGGGAGCTTCATCAGACGCTCGGCGATCCTTCACCCGTCCGTTCGCGGTTTCAGCAACACGCTCGGGTCGGTCCATGGCGGTCACGGCCGCGGCGATATTCGTGAACGACAGCATCTGACCGGTTCGCTCGGAACCTCTGTGCCTCTCCATACGGAGACATATACCCCCGACCGCCGGGATAAACCACGCAGAGTTATCCAAAAGTGACAGAGGGTGAAAATCAGCCCGGCGGACCCAGTGCCTGCCTGAGATATGGGTAGATCGCCTCGGCCCAGCGGGCGTATCCGGCCACGCTGGGGTGGAAATCGTCCTCACTGTTGTAGAGATCCGGGTCCTTCGCGAAGTAGGGAGCCGTCCGCTCGGCAAGAGGCACCATCGGCACGCCGGTCTCCCGGGCGGCCCGCCGGATGGCGTCGGTCACGCTCCGGCCCCGCAGCCCCGCCAGCGACCGCAAAGGCTGGTACCAGGCCGACGCTCGCATATCGGGGCACCCCGTCACCACGACGTGCGCCCCCGTGGCGAGGGCGCGTTTCAGGATCTCCTCCATGTCGCTTTGCACCTCGGACAACGATGTGAGGTGGGTGACATCGTTCGCGCCAACGCCTATGAGGATCAGATCCGGGTCGTCCTTCTCCACCAGCGGAAGCTGTTCCTCAAGAACGCCGGCGACCCGCGCGCCCGACACGCCGATCCCGGTGAGTTGCACCCGCCATCCGTCTCGTCCAAGTTTGCGCGAGAGATCCGACGCGTAAGCTCCATCCGCGGTCGGAGCCCCGAGCCCGGCGGCCGTCGAATCTCCCAGGACAAAGAAACGCAGTGGCCTTCCGTCGGGGGGGCCGAACGTTCCACCGATCTTCAACGCGGGCTCGGTCGGCAGATACTCGCGACGCATGGCGAGAACGATCTCGACGCCGACGATGACACCCAGAGCCACGAGCGCGGCGAGAAGACTGACGATCGTTCTTTTGATCAAGAGAGTCTTTAGCTGAGGCGAGCCGCGATCTTGCCGGCGGCGCGATGAGCGATCCCGTAGATCGACAGCATGGGGTTCACTCCCGACGCCGTCGGGAAGGTAGAGCCGTCGACAACGAAGAGGTCGCGTATTTCGTGGCTTTCGTTCTCGGCACCCACCGCAGATGAAGAGGGGTCTACGCCCATGCGACAAGAGCTCATCTGGTGGAACGAGAACAGCGTCGTCTTGCCACTGCCGAACCCGACACTGCGAAGCTCGTCGGCCCATCGATCGTGAGATCCGGCCGCTCCGGGAAAGTAAGTAAGCGGCTCCTTCCAGTGAAGCGTGTAGACCTCTTTCGCGCCGGCGGCCTCGAGAACTTTGCCGGCGGCGATGGCCCCCTCGGTCACGATCCGTTCGTCTTCTTTCGTCAGTTTGTAGTGCACGCGCGGCCGCCCGTCCTTCGAGATCTTGATGCGACCCGACGTCCGGTCACGAGGAAGGACTGCGCAGAGGCTCACCTTGTCGAACTTCTCCATGCGGGCTTGATGATCGGCCGCAGAAACCCACGGCACCGCCGACGAGCCGCTGCCGGGGTGAACGGGAACCGTCTCGAAGATGGGGCCGTAGCCTCCATCCCAATCGCGTAGCTCATTGGAATAACGCGCTTGCAGCGTTCCCTCCCAGACCCTCACGTCGTCATCGAAGACCCCCCACGCCGCCGTGCCCGGGTGGAGATGAAGATTCCGTCCCACCTGCCCGCCGAGTCCCGAACGAAGCAGGAGGGCGGGCGTCTCGATCGAGCCGCCCGCAACGACGACCGCCCGTGCATTCACGACCACCTTGTGACCGTGGGTAGTGAGCTCGACTCCCGTCGCGCGTCCGTCCGATATGCGGACCTTGTCGACATCGGCATCGACGATGATCCGAGCACCGTCCTTCGCCGCGTCTTCCAAGAAAGTGCGCATCGACGACTGTTTCGCCCCGACCCTGCAACCGAATCCGCAGTAGCCGCACCGTTCGTCCTGGAGGCAACCACGGACCGCGCGCGGCAACGAATCCACATGCCAGCCGAGTTTCTTCAATCCCTCTTCCATCAATTCGTCGCGGCGGCCCGCGGCGCTGGAGTCGAGGTTCACGCCGATGCGCTTGGCGACAACGTCGAGCGACTCCTCGATCTCGCCCGAGACGAACGCATCGATGCCCGAGATCTCGGCCCACTGCTTGAGTACGTGAGGCGGCGTCTTGAACGAGGTCGTGTAGTTGACGACGGTGCCCCCACCCAACGTGGAACCGGCGAGGATCTGGCAACTGAGGTCGGTGGTAGCAAGCTTCTGTCCGTAGAGGTAGAGGTCGCGGTTGGCCTCTGCCTCCCGATGATGGAAGTCGGACTCGCTGTTGTAACCGCCCTTCTCGACAACTACGACATCGAGTCCCGCGGCCGAGAGCACGGCCGCCGCGCAGCCACCACCCGCACCGGACCCGACGATCACCGCATCGCAATCGATTACTGCTCCCTCGTCGAGAGTGATCGGCTCGAGGTACTTCGGTTCGTCCGGGGCGGCGCCCAGGGGTCCGAGGTAACCGAGGCGATCGAGGAGGGGGCCGGGGTAACTGTAAAGAGCGATGGAGGCCGACGTGCGAGCCCAGAGAGACAGCCTGCGGTTCTGTGGAAGGCGCGACAAACGCCAGCGATTCAGGACGGCCTCCGCTTCCGAAGCAGGCAGCCACGACACGGGAACGGGCTTCCCGGTCAGT
>JAXDJP010000038.1:0-2923 GCA_034665645.1 Actinomycetota bacterium
CCCCCCGCCCCGGTGTTTCTTGTCGTGCGAGCGTTGATGTGGCCGCGTGCCGAGGTGCTTACCGTTCTCTGTTGCCTCAGCCGACGGCGCTACATCGACGCGGGGACTCTGGACGGCAACCGCAACCCTGACGGAATGGATCCTGTGCGTGCTTGGGGACGCGTGGGATCGCGTGACGTGCGGCATGGTCCGTGGCATTTGGTCGGCCCGCGGCGCGTCGACGAGTGATCCGGCGGCGATGCGCGTCCCCAGGACTCGATCCTCTGTACCCCGGCGAGATACGTTCGGTTGCTGAGGTCCGTCCGCACCGATCCCCAGGTAGGTCGTCAGCCCGAAGACGGCGGCCCCAACCAAGGCTGCCGTTATCAGTAACCCGCGCGACAAGATCGTCGGTCGGTGAGGTCCGACCACCCGTAAGTGGCGGCGGGCAACCCTCGTTGGCCCCTTCGATGGTGAGACGGCGGAATCATCCACCGTGGAACCCTGATGCTCGGGCTTGGCCAGGTCGGGCTCGGGGGGCGCTAGCCCGGGCGCCTGTCTTGCGGCGACCTGGAAGCGGAGCGTCTTATCGGGTTCGTTGTCTCCTGGTGACCCCATGAGTCATCATTTCCACGCGTCCTAGGTAACCCCTGCCAGCGGTTTTCGCGCTCTAGACGCGGGGGAGCGACGGATGATCGATCTTGGGGCAGCGGTCCATCACCACGTCAAGGCCGGCCGCTTCGGCTCGAGCCGCAGCGTCCTCGTCGATCACGCCGAGCTGCATCCACACGGCTTTGGCCCCGATGTGGATCGCTTCGTCTACGTGGATTCCGGCCTGATCGGCCCGCCTGAAGATGTCGACGACCTCGATATCGTGCTCTGCCGCGGCGGCAAAGAGGCTGGGGTAACAGGGGATGTTCACGATGCACTCGGACTCGTTGGGGTTGACACAGACGACGTCGTAGCCGACGTCGATCAGGTAGTTGGCGACGTCGTGGCTCGCCCGCCAAGGTTTGGCGGAACATCCGACCACCGCGAACGTGCGGTATCGGGATAGAACCTTCCTCGAGCTCTCTGCTGCGTACCAGTCCTGACGCCCCATCCGGACCTCCTTACCCGCCAGGCGCGCCGCCATGCGCAAGAAAGCCGAGATTTTTCCGAGCGAAGCGCCACTTTCCGCCCGATTTGGGGTGATTTTCAGTAAGAGATTGGCACCTTGGAGACAAGGACTTCCCCGGGGTCGAGCGAATCAATCCCTCGGAGCGACGGCGGGTCGCTCGGCTCACGAAGGAGTGACCATGCGCAACCGTTTCACGATCTCGACGATCTTTGTCCTCATCCTGTCAACCTTGCCATTCACGACGAGCTCGGTGACGGCAGTGGCGTCGCCGCGCACGGTCACGGATGGAGGCCTCACGTTCGAGCATTCGAACATCGTGGACCCCTTCCGGTTGATCTCGGAGCCCAACATCGCGGTCGACAGCAAGGGGGCCGTCTACACGAGCGGGCCGGGCGGAAGTGCGGCCCAGTCGTCGACCTTCTGGAAGTCTGACGACAACGGCATCCAGTACCACCCGATCGGGATCGCCGGCGAGGCGAAGCAGAACAGCGTCCTCGGAGGCGGCGACACCGAGTACGCGCTAGCCAAGGACGACACCGTTTATGCCTCGGATCAGGAGTTCCTCCTCTGCAACGCCACTTTCAGGTCGAAGGACGGGGGGAACACCTTCGGCACCGGGGAGGCCTGTCTCCCGGGGACCGACCGGCCGTGGATGGGCGTCTACGACCCCACCGGCACCCCGACCGGCCGGCGCGTCTACTTCGCTGCGAACCAAAGCGCGCTGCTGACCGCCGCCAGCCTCGGGTGTTACCTGAACGTCTCGACCGATGACGGTGTCACGTACCTCCCGGCCAACGGCGGAACCGGAGTCGTCGGAGGTTCCTGCAAAGGACACATGGCGATCGACCAGACGAACGGGTGGATCTACCTTCCGACCGACCAAGGAGTGAAGCGGTCGACCGATGGCGGGAAGACGTTCACGAACCTCGGCTTCCCCATACAGGCGCCCGGACAGTCCATCTCGTACACGCTCTTCGCCAACCTCGCGACGGACAGCGTCGGCAACCTCTACTACGTCTATTCGACGACGCGGGCACCCTCGTCTTCTCGCCTCGGACCCATCATGTTGGCGATGCTTCCGAAAGGAAGCACGACTTGGTCTACTCCCGTGCCCGTCAACACGCCCGATCTCAAGGAGAACGTATTCCCGTGGGTCGTTGCCGGAGACACCGGACGAGTTGCGGTGATGTACGTCTCGACCACCGACACGGCGTTCAACACTTCGGGCCCGGGTCTCGGAGGCCCCAACGCTGAGTGGCACGTCTACGTTGCGATCAGCACCGACGCGATCTCCTGTGCCCCAACTTGCGCCGCCAATCCTGCCCCCACGTTCCAGCAGGCCCAAGCCGACGATCACACGATGCATAAGGGAACGATCTGCGTCGGTGGGTTCCCGGGCTGTCTCGAGGGACAGGCGGACCGGTCGATGGCGGACTTCTTCGTCACCACGATCGACCCGCGCGATGGCCGCGTTTTCCTCGTGTGGGACGACAACGCGGATCGTGACCCCGTCAACAACATCGGCAAGTCCTATGTGACGATCGCTCGCCAACGCACGGGCCCCAGCCTCTTCGCAGACGAAGGAGATCTCTTGCCGCCGACGATGGAAGGCGACGTTTCGATGGGCCAGCCTTCCGTTAACGGCGACAGCGTGACAGTCACAGGGGCGACGGGACTGCCGCCGGGCAACTACAGCACCGACCCCGCCGGCGATGCCGTGTATCCCGTTTCCCCGGTCGAGGGTCCGAACGTCCCCGCGCTCGACATCAAAGAGGCGTCGGTCTCCGAGGACGGCGCCAACTACAAGTTCACGATGAAGGTCGC
>JAXDJP010000039.1:0-3378 GCA_034665645.1 Actinomycetota bacterium
GGGCAGACGAGCTGGGGAACATCCCCGGTAGCGACCGTTCTCATCCGAAGGAGGTGTTCTTCCGGATCGGACCGCGCTCTAAGGCGCTGGTCCTCGAGTTCGAAGCGTTCGACATTTCCTCGGGTGAAGTAGACCTGCAGGTGAACTGGCACTCTTTGGTCGGGGTACCGGTTTCCCCCGCCCAGGGGTGGGGTGTGCCGGCCACCGTGCGCATCCCCGCCTACCGGTTGAGCGATGCCCACTCGAACGTGCTCTCGTTCGTAGCGCGCGGTGACTATCCGAACTGGAGTGTCTGGGGCATCCGCAACGTAGCCGTGGGACCTGGGGAGTAGTCCCCGACGAGCACTTGCTCCGCCGCGGATTCGTCCTTAGATTCCATCGCGGCGTGCAGGGCCTCGTAGGCTCTGGGGATGCGCCGAGACACGGGGCTGCCCTCGGCCGACGCTGCCGACGACTTCCAGAGAGCGCGCAGGCGCCAGGTACTCGCGCGCCTTCGTCGATGGCTGCGTCGGGAGCCCGAACACGTCAACGTGATGCTTCCCTTTGACGAGGTTGTCGCTGCCCTAGGAAACGAGGGCGAGAAGGAGCTGGGCACTCGCACCATCCCTCTCGATTCGATCGTTGGAAGCGTCGACAAGGGCCGCGATTTCGATCGCCGCTTCCGACCGACATCGAACCGTGGCAGCGCGCGCTGGCGGAAGATCGCAGAGGCACAACGCCGAGGCGAGTCCATGCCCCCGATCGACGTCTACAGGATCGGCGACCTGCACTTCGTCAAGGATGGGCACCACCGCGTCTCGGTAGCCTTCTCCTTGGGCTTCACCGTCATCGAGGCAAACGTGACCGAGATCCGTACGCGCCGTCCGGTGGACGATCTCTCGTGGCCCGAAAAGAAATCTTAGAGCGTCAGGTTCTTCCCGCTCTCGGGATCGAAGATGTGCAGCTTCGATACGTCGAACCAGATGTCCATCTCTTGGTCTTCGGCGGCCTTGCTCGTCACGTCTAGCCGAGCGACCACCTGGATGCCTTCATCGGTCGCGAGGTTCTCGGCCCCGATGTCGTTGACGACTTCCTCGAGTTCCTTCGCTGCGGCGCGCTCCCCCTCGACGTGGAAGTAGGCGAACTTGTCGGAGCCCAAGGATTCGAGGACGTCGATCTTCGCTGTGATGACATGCCCGTCTTTGCCTTCGTCACCCGTCAGCTCTGCGTCTTCGAAGTCCTCCGGACGCAGGCCGATCACGACATCGTGCGACGACGCGTTCCCCGAGGCGAGCTTCTTGGCTTTCTCATCTGGGAGCTCGATATCGCCGAGTGGGCTCTTTAACGTCTTCCCCTCGACCGTTGCAGGCAGGAAGTTCATCGAGGGAGAGCCCACGAACCCGGCGACGAAGAGGTTGGAGGGATGTTCGTACAGGTCTTGAGGGGCTCCGACCTGTTGGATCACGCCACCGCGCATGACGGCCACGCGGTCGCCCAACGTCATCGCCTCGACCTGATCGTGCGTCACGTAGACGGTGGTTGTGCCCAGCCTCTTCTGCAGTCGCGATACCTCGGTTCTCATCTGTACGCGGAGCTTTGCGTCGAGGTTCGACAGGGGCTCGTCCATTAGGAACACCTTCGGGTCGCGCACGATGACCCGGCCCATCGCCACGCGCTGGCGTTGTCCGCCGGAGAGGTTCGCCGGCTTTCGTTCGAGGTGTTTCGTAAGGTCGAGGATCTCGGCCGCTTCCTCGACCTTCTTGTCGATCGTGGCTTGGTCGACCTTGGCGATCTTGAGGGCGAATCCCATGTTCTGTCGCACGGTCATGTGCGGGTACAACGCGTAGTTCTGGAAGACCATGGCGATGTCGCGTTCCTTGGGCGACTTATCGTTGGCGATATCGCCGCCGATCAGCAGCTCCCCTTCGGTGATGTCCTCGAGCCCGGCGATCATGTTTAGCGTGGTCGACTTCCCGCATCCCGATGGGCCCACAAGGATCACGAACTCGCCGTCCTCTATCTCGAGGTCGACGTTCTTGACGGCCTCGGCACCGTCCGGATACCTCTTGGTGATCCCTTTCAGAACGATCTCAGCCATGCCGCCCTCCTAGCCCTTAACCGCGCCGGCCGTGAGCCCTGCCACGATCCGGCGTTGGAAGATCAAAACGAACACGATGATGGGGATCGTGATCACGACAGCCGCTGCCGCGATCGAGCCGATGGGGGTCTGGAACTGCGAGGCTCCCGTGAAGAAAGCGATCGCCGCGGGAACGGTGCGTGCGTTCGTGGTCGACGTAAGCGATATCGCGAACACGAAGTCGTTCCAGGCGAAGATGAATACCAAGATGGCCGTCGTGAAGACGCCCGGCGCGGCAAGAGGAACGATGACTTTGCGGAAGGCCTGGAACGGCGTCGCCCCGTCTACTTGGGCAGCCTTCTCGAGATCCCATGGGATCTCTCTGAAGAACGCCGAGAGCGTATAGATCGCTAGCGGGAGGGAGAAGGTGATGTACGGGATGATCAGGCCCGGCCAGGTGTCGAACAAGCCGAGCACCCGCCACAGATTGAAGAGCGGGCTAACGAGTGAGATCGGCGGGAACATCGCGATGAGGAGCGATGCCCCAACCAGCAACTTCTTACCTGGGAAGGAGAGACGCGCCACTGCGTATGCCGCCATCGACCCCAGTACGACCGCAAGGACGGTTGCGATCACCGCGATCCCCAGTGAGTTGAGGAGCGCCCTCGTGAAAAGCGACGATGAGAAGATCCCCTTGTAGTTATCGAAGGTCCACTTCTGAGGGATGAAGTGACCATCCGAGAGCGTGCTGGGATCCTTGAGCGACAGCGAGACGAGCCACAGGATCGGGATCGCCGCAACGAGGATCACGAACGTGTTGATGGTGCCCCACCCCAACTTCTTCTGGATGGTCGACTCAGCGGCGCTCATTTCAGCTCCTGCCCCGGCGCGGCGGCACCGAATCCCTTGATGTATAGGAAAGCGATGAAGGCGACGGCGAGAAAGATGAGAACCGACATCGCCGACCCCACCCCGAGGTTGAGCGCGGTGAAGAGCTGGTCGTAGTCGAGGATCGAAACGGAACGAGTGTCTTGAGCCCCCTGGGTCAGGATGAAGATGTTGTCGAAGATGCGGAAGGCATCGAGCGTCCGGAACAGGAGCGCCACCAGGATCGCGGGTTTCATGATCGGAAGAGTGACGTTGCGAAAACGCTGCCACGCGTTCGCTCCGTCAACGCGTGCCGCGTTCAGCAATTCTGCCGGCACCAACGAGAGTCCGGCGAGTAGAAGTAAGGCCATGAACGGGGTCGTCTTCCAGATCTCTGCGAGCACGATGATCGCCAGCGCCGGCACGGTCTCGGTCAAGGGGGCGGAGCCCTCGGA
>JAXDJP010000040.1:0-14190 GCA_034665645.1 Actinomycetota bacterium
TCATGGGCGCTGCCAATTACCTGCACGCTTCGGGCGCGCCGGATGACTACCGAAACGCGCTCTATGCCTACAACCACTCCGACGCTTACGTTGACGGCATCCTCGTTTACGCGCATCGCATGATGCACGACCCGCGCTGGTTCTTCACGTACTACAGCTGGCAGGTATTCGTCATCACAACCAGAGGAGACGTAAGGCTCACCGGCCCTGGGCACAACGGGTGACGCAGGGCTTGACTAGCGGCCCCCGAAACGCTTAGCTGTACTGACTGTTTCGGCCGCCCAAGGCCGACGACGAAGGGAGGCGATGTAGATATGACCTACTCCGACGCCTCCTTCGCGGTGTCTGCGCTCTAGCTCTTTTCTCCCCGGCGCAGCACCTCAACACCCGCACACCTTGACTGAGCGCGCCCACGCGCGCCGACGAATGGAGCAGAAGTTGAATCGTGAGCATCTAGAACAACTTGGTTGGGACGAAACAAGGCAAGAAGAGTTCCTCGAACATGAAACGAAAGGTTACGACCCGGCGCGAGTGACGGCCGAGCATCGCGGCGGTTACATCGTCCGGACGGAAACCGGAGACCTGCGTGCGACCGTTACGGGGCGCGCTCTCCACGACGCGAGCGGACGCGGCGATCTGCCTGCGGTGGGCGACTGGATCGCGCTCGAGAGACTGAGCGACGAAGAAGGCATCGTTAGAGGGATCCTCACCCGTCGGTCCAAGTTCTCGCGAAAGGTCGCGTGGAACGAGACGGAAGAGCAGATAGTGGCCGTCAACGTCGACGCGTTGTTCATCGTTACCTCGCTCAACAGCGACCTGAGCCTGCGCCGCATCGAGCGCTATCTAACGATGGCCTGGGAAAGCGGAGCGATACCGGTCGTGATTCTGACGAAATCCGATCTTGCAGATCACGTCGCCGAAGCGGTTGCCGAAGTCATCACTATCGCCCCGGGTGTACCGGTCCACGCGGTGTCCGCGGTCGAGGGGGATGGCATCGACGAACTGGGCCCCTATTTCGAAGGAGCGAAGACGGTTGCGCTGGTGGGCTCCTCGGGAACCGGGAAGTCCACCTTGATCAACACCCTCATGGGACAAGAGACGCAGCTCGTGAAGGACATCCGGAGCGACGACAAGGGCCGGCATACGACGACGCATCGCGAACTTTTGATGCTTCCTACCGGGGGCCTGGTGATCGACACGCCCGGGATGCGCGAATTGCAACTCTGGGACGGCGGTGAGGGACTGGGCACGACGTTTCAGGATGTCGAGAGCCTGGTGGCGGGTTGCAGGTTCAACGACTGCACACATGTCACGGAGCCCGGGTGCGCGGTGCTGGCCGCCATCCAAGACGGTTCCCTCCCCCTCGAGCGGCTCGAGAGCTACCGGAAACTGGAGCGCGAGCTGGCTTACCTGGCGAGGCGACAGGACCAGCGCGCCGCAAACGCAGAGAAGAAGAAATGGAAGGCGATCACGAAGTCCTACCGGAGGAGTGCGCACCACTGACCCCTCGGTTACAGTCTCGCCTCAAGCAATCCAATCAAGGAGGAAGCATGGTTCCGGGGGAAGAAGTAGCGCGCAGACTCGACGAGGCGACCTCGAGCCGGAGGCTCCTGGATCACCCGTTCTACCAGGCATGGGCCGCCGGCGAGCTATCGACGGACGACCTCCGCTCGTACTCCAAGCAGTACTGGCGTCAGGTGGAGAACTTCCCGACCTACCTGTCCTCGGTAGCCGAGCGTCTCGCTGACGCCCCGGCCGCCATCGTCCGTCGCAACCTTCGCGACGAGATCGAGGACGACCACGCCGGCCTGTGGCTGCGTTTCGCGGCGGCGGTCAAAGCCGACGAAGCCGAGGTGAAGGCAGCCCCGATCGAGGCCGAGACGCAAGCGTGTGTCGACAGTTTCTTGGCGGCGGATGATCGGTCCCCCAGTTACGCATTAGGCATGATCTACGGCTACGAGTCGCAGACTCCTGCAGTGGCCGAAACGAAGATCTCCGGACTCCGGGAGCACTACGGGATCGAGGGAGACGAGGCGACGTACTTCGCACTTCACGGCGAGCTCGACATCGAGCACTCAGCAGAGCTTGCAGAAGCGATCAGCATCACCGCTACCGATGAGGCAGCGATGGCCGAGGCCGTCGACGGAGCACTTGCGGGGGCCGAAGCGATCTGGGGCTTGCTCGATGGGGTCGAGCGCCTACGCCAAACCGGTCGTAACAACTAAGCAGCGGCAGCTCCCGACTTAGAAAATAAAGAGGGAGCGGCCGAAGCCGCTCCCTCTGGACCCTCCCTATCTTCTTAGGTTAGGGCTTGACGACCACGATGCCCTTCATGAAGCCACCGTGGATCGTGCAGAGGTACTTGAAGCCTTTGTCCGGCGACGTCTTCGTGAACTTGACATCCCAGGCCGCGTCGGTCCCGGGCGTGTCGGCAGTTTCGGGGAGATTCGCACCGCGGATCCCGGAACCCTCGTGTCCACCCGGGAACTTACCGTCGCCGGTCCCCGCGATGAACTCACGCTGAAGGTCGAGCTCTAGATCGCCGTCGCCCTGCGGGCACGAGAACGTCTCGAAGTCGACGGTGAACGTGTCGGGCCCATCGCCGTTGTCACCGTCGGGGTCGCAGACGGGGACGACTCCCTCGTTCAGCTGCTGCTTGCCATAGTCGAACGGGAAGCCGGTACCGTGATCCTCGTTATTGCCTTGCTCCCAGTGCCAGCGAACCTTGTCGCCCTTGTGGATCACCAGCTTGTTCGGATACCACTGCAGGAGGGCGATCGTGCCGGTATCGAAACCCGCGAAGGCGTCCCACACCGTCACACCCGACTTCGTCTTGTGCTTGGTGCTCATCTTGCGCAGCTTTGCGTCCAGCGCAAGGGCCGTGTCCTTCTCGAGTGCTCCGAACTTCGCCTTGGCAGCGTCGATCTCCGCCTGCGTCGTAGCGGTTGCGTTGTCGGCGACAACCTGGATCCGAAGGACGCTCTTGATGCTTACCCCGCCGAACTCACCGATAGCCCAGAGCGTTTCCCCCGGGTTCGCATCGATGCGCACGTAGAAGTTGTTGTCGTTGGCCGACACGTCGCCGGCGAAAAGTACGCCCGCGACGGGATCGCTGTTATGGCCGTTGTATGCGCACTGGCTCGCCGCATCGGCGCCGCACGGAGGTGTTGGCTGCCCCAGGAAGCCGGGACCGAACTTGTACGGAGCGTCGGTCGGGAAAGGCTCCGACAGGTCGGCATCGGGGTCAGTCAGGAAGTTGGCGAACGGCGAGTCAACTTCGGTCATGTAGTCGGACTTCCAGTCGAGCGGCCCTTGCCCCACCGGCAGCAGGACCGTCCCACCGAAGAAATTGACCGTGTCACCCTTGTGGATCACGATCGTAGGTGCTCTACCACCATCCGGGATCGGCGCCATGATGCGAGTGCTGAACCCCTTGGGCACGCCCACACCCATCTCGACGGTATAAGTGGTTGCAGCCGCCGAGGCGCTCTGCAACGGAATCAGAACGAGCGCTGTAAGGGCTGCGAGCCCTCCCAGCAATACCTTCTTGGAACCCAACTTCATGAAGCCCCCTCGCGGGTAGATAGCGGCCATGCCTTCAGGCCTCCGCCAGTCAACCAACCCGCCGCTGACATGTCTAGGCACTGCAACCGAAATAACCCGAAAGGACTACGGGCGGTCGCTCAATCTGACGAGGCCCCCCAAAGCACCCACGTAGGCGGCCCCCCCGGGGCCGAGTGTCACGGGGGCGTAGTTGTTGTTGAACCCGAGACCCGTCCCGGCGAGCTTCTTAAAAACGGTCCGCCCCGTCCGGTAGTTGATAGCGGTCAGGTACCAAGCGTCGACCTCGTCGTCGGGGCGCGGAGGCTTCGTGTACGTGTAGATGAGCCCGTTTCTGAGCGACGCTTTGGGGACCACCGAGGGGGCCCGTTCACGACTCACCCACGCGGTCTTGCAGCCTCGGTGAGAGAACCTGACACGGGCGATCCCGCGGGTCGTCGTCGCGCCGCCCCTCGTTGCGGTGGGACCCGAATAGCCGTAGTTGTTCTCGACGATCAGGGAGTGGCCCACCGCGATGAGGGACTGGTCGGTGTTCCCGTGCCGCGGGCGAAAAACCGGCTCCTTGCAGACGAGACGGGCGCCGGCCCTCCGCTTCGTCCGTTCGTACACGAGTACGTGCATCCGAGGATCTGCGTTGTCGGTGATGGCAACGTAACGGCGTCCGATCACAGTCGGCGTGGTGCCCGAGCCTTGACTGGCCTGGCCCGGTTTGACGCGGCTCCCCCGGTCGTACCGCGCGCGCCACGTTACCTTCGGTCTCCCGCGACGGACGGCGTCGAACCGATACAGCGCGTGGTCCGTGACGATGTAGACACCACCTTGCTTGTCGACCGCGAAGGAGTTCGCGTTGGCCTCGCCATCGAGGGAAATCGTTCGCACCCGTCCGGAACGCCGCCCGACCGTGCCCACCGTTCCTTTGGTACCGATGAACCACAGCCTGCCGCTCCAATCGGGAAGGACCGAGACCAACGCTTCTCCGACCGGCACGTCATCGCTGAGGTCGTAGGTACGGGCGGTTTCGAATCCCCGCCCACTTGAACTCTTGGTCTCTCGCACAACCCAGATCTGACGAGTCGTTGTGGGGATGACGGCTCGGTACTTGTGATCCAGATAGAAGTAACCGCCGCCCGAAAAATCGTTGAAGATTCCGGATCCCGTCCCTGCTCCCGATCGCGGGGGCAGGGGGAAGGTTGCTTTGGTGGCGAGCGTTTCGGCGTCCATGAGCATCAGCCGCGGACCCTGGGCCCCCACACAGACCGTCACGATGCGCCCGGCGCGATCGAAGGTGACCGAAGCGCAGTCTGCGTTCTGATCGGTGGACGTGACCTCGATATTTCTGCCCAACGGCCCGCCCCTTCGATATGCATCGGTCATGTACGCGTCGTTGTGGATGTTGTTGTTCGGATCGGGCGCCATGAACGGGTTCTGGGGAACGTGGAAGGAATGGACCCGGTGGGGATGCGCGCGGTGTCCGATGAAATGGGGCACGCTCGCAAGGTCATTGGGATTCTGAGGGATCGGTTGTGCCGGTATGTCGTCGGCGTTCGCGACCGCCGACGCGCCGGCCAGCAACGCCGTCACTCCCACGAGGAGGAACGTCGAGGTCCATGAGAAGGTCCGCCGATTCCGCATCGAGTCTTCTTACCCGATGTACCGTTTGTCCATGAGCAAGTCGAATATCCGAGCCCTTTTCGCGGCCATGTTGGTCGTGCTGCAACTGGCCGGGGTCGCATCGGCCGACAGCACGACCGTCGACGATCCGAGGGGCGATGCGAACCGCGCCCGGGAGGACATCGACTACGCCATAGCGGACCACCACAAGGGCCTCTTGCGTCACAGCGTCACGATGTACGGGGCGTTCGAGACGTACCACCCCAGGATCTGCATCCTCATCCAGACGCCGAAGGCGGGCTACCGGGTCTGCGGTCCTCAGGTCTGGCGGGTGAGAGACGACCAGCCGATCGGCTCGGCGAAGGTCCGGCGGCCGAACGACCACACGATCGCGTTCAGCTTCACGAAGGCTGTGATCGGGAGACCGAACTCTTATCACTGGTATGTCTCGGTGGGTTCGAACGCGCCGTTCTGTCCCGACCCCCCATGCGACATAACGAGGAACGTGGTTCACCAGCTCTAAACGCGAAAGAGGGCCACCCCACCGGGCGACCCTCTTCCAAGAACTACTCGAGTGGCTAGAGGCTGCTGCCCTCTACCTCGTCGCCATCTTCGTTTTCGTCTTCGCAGTCGTCGGTGTCTTCGCCTTGATCGTCCTCGTCGCCGTCGGCAACCTCGTCACCATCGACGTCCTCGTCGCCGTCCTCGATCCCATCGTCATCGGTGTCGGCGTCGTCGGCATCTTCGCCTACGTCGTTCTCATCCTCGTTGTCGAGTCCGTCACCATCGGTGTCATCGTCGTCCGCGACGCAAGATTCGCCCTGGTCGTCTTCGTCTTCGTTGTCGACCTCGTCTCCGTCGGAGTCTTCGTCACCATCGAGGGTGCCGTCATCGTCGGTGTCGGGATCCTCGACGTCGGTGCCGTCGTCTCCATCCTTGACTTCGTCACCGTCGTCTGCGCCGTCGTCATCGGTGTCCTCATCCTGCGGATCCGTCCCGTGGCGGAACTCGGCGACGTTCTGAAGGCCATCGTGGTCCGCGTTCTTGTGACCGTTGGCACGGTGGGGATTCAACCCGTGGCTCGTTTCCCACTTGTTCGGCATGTGGTCACCGTCGGAGTCCCCTGAGGAAGCCCCTGCTGGGATCAGCGACAGGCTGACGGAGTAATAGATGGCGAGGAGGGCTCCGGCGAGGAACCTCACGGGCTTGGTGCGGATCAACTGGGCGAATCGCATGCTGGCTCCCTTCGGCCATGGGTGACTACAAAAGAACGACAAAGGGCGCACCGCGTTACGCCTCTTACCGTATCGACAGTAAGGGCGGAAAACTAGAGGGTCGCTAGGGCGTCCTGCTCCATCTTTATCAAGAGGCCACCGGCGATGAGCAGCATGCCGGCGGAGAAGAGGAACCAGTCCGGCCGGAAGCCCGTGAGCGGAAGTGGCTTCACCTTCGGCCCCTGCTTGTCACCCTTAGATCCGAACGGGTCTCTCGCCTTGTCGCCCTTGGTCGAGTCCCCAGTGTCGGAACCCGGGACCCTGGTGCTAACGAAGGTGCAGGTCGTGTGGCCTTGAGGCGGAAGCTGGATCGTCACGGTTCGGCTTTGGTCCTCGATGAAGGATCCGGCCGTGGGGTCGCCGCAAACGATGTGGTCGACCTTCCAACCCTCGGTCTTCAACTCAGTCACATCGTAGGTGCCGGGCTCGAGGTCTGAGAAGGAAAGGCCCGACTCGTCATGCAATTTGAAGCGTCCGAGGTTCCCTCCGAAGTGGAACGTCTCGGTCGAGTCCGGGACGGCGTCCTTCTTGATGGTGATGGTCCCGTTGGACGACCCGGCCCCCTGGCTCTGTGACTTACGCCCCTTCTTCGCCACGCCGTGTGTTGTCGCAGAACTCAGCTTCGGTCCGCGGGCCCGCGTTGCCGGGACCGGGATCGTTGTGGGGGGGGCTGCCACCGGGACGGTGACCGCGGTCGCGTGAAGGCTTGCCTTGCCGTTCTTGTAGTGGCCGAGGGCTTGGCCATGAGAGGACTTTGACTTGAAGGACGTCTTCCCGTTGTTAGATCCGTGCAACGCCCAGGCGCCCTGGAATTGAACGAGAACGAGACCGAGGGCGAGGATCGCGAGCGCGACGATCCGCGTCGCGTGGTGCCTTCTCAAATCTGGGTGAGCCCCCTGTCGATGTGCCGAAAAGTCCGGATGATGCTGCTGTAGCCAGAACCTACAGGACGCCTCCCCAAATACAAAGGACCCGGCCGCGAGTTTCCTCGCGACCGGGCCCTTTTTTAAGCCGGGTACTTAGATCAGTGTCTCGAGCTTCTCGAGCACCGTGGTGCGAGCCTTCGTGTCCTCCTCGTAGCGACGAACGATCTTGAGCTCGTCCTGCGAGAGGCCCTCGATGCGCTCGTTGATCTGAGCGACGGTAAGAGCGTCGTAGGTCGGGATCGGGAGCTGCGTGAAGTGCGACTCGATCGCCTGAAGAACCGTGCTGCGGTTCTCGTTGGCCCGCTCGAACTTGTAAACCTTGGCAAGCTCGGTTTGGGTCAGGCCCTTGCTCTCGGCGACGATCTCGTTCGCCGTCAGCGAGTTGTAGCGCTTGATCGGAAGGTCGGCAGCCTTCTTCGGAGTCGCCACCCGAGGAAGCTTCGGCGCGACGGTGTCGACCGCGGCCTCGGCGCGAGACGCCGTCTTGCGAGCGGTCTTCGAGACATCGCTGGCCGTGCGACGCGTGGTACTGCGGATCTGAGCCTCGACCGAGTTGGCGCGACGACGGATCCTGCGCTCGACCGGCTCGACCCTGTCCTGGCCGACGTCGACGAGGTCGATGATCGTCTGACGGATACGCGGGGGCGTGTCCACGATCGTCTTGCGGATACGGGGGCGGTTGATGTCGGAGATACCGTCGATCACGCGGGCATAGGCCCCGACCGGCAGGTAGACGCCGTACTCGACTGCCTTGGTACGGACGTTTTCGACCGCTTCGGTTACTTTCGGCATAACTTGTTCCTCTCTCTAGCTGGCTGTGCAACCCACTCGCGCCTCTGATTTGCTTGCAAGTGTTTAACGATTGCTAACGGTAGCATACCCATTGGTGACTTGGCAAAACCCGTGCCCGCAGGAATCGAGGCGCTCGCGACGAAACCTTCTGACCGGAATCGGCGACCCGTTTTAGGCGCCCCGAGCAGGAGGTTTACTGATGAAGGCTTCTCGAACGCTGCTCCTCGGAGCGCTGGTGCTGACCCTCGGGATGGTGACGCAGGCCTGGGCCGGCGACTTCACCCCCAAGATCACGTTCACCCTCAGCGATACCCGGGTGAACGCCAACCCGCAGATGAAGGTTCACCTCGAGCAGGACGACAAGGAAGAGGAGCTCGCTCACGTGACCCTCTCGATCCCCTCCGGGTTCAAGATCCCAGGCGACGCCAAGATCGCCGACGGCGACGACCTCGGATCCGGCCAGATCGTTATCGACGTGGGGCCCGGTTGTAATCCCAGCTCACCCACCGACGCCGCTCGTGCCCCGGCGACCCTCCCGGCCACTCTCACCGAGCAGGACCGGACCGACGCCCAGGTCGACGCGGGCGTTCGCGCCGTTTGGCATCTCAGCATCCAGGGCGTCGTTAACGTCGACCTCGCGGTGACCGGGAACAAGACGCTGGGGTACAAGCTCGACGGCGATATCCCTGCTAACGACAACACCTGCCCCCCGTTCGCCTTCGATCTGAACGTGAACTCGCAGTCGGGTGCCGGTGTCCCGATCATCCGGAACCCTGGAGTTGCCGGTCCCAAGACGTTCAAGGCGAAGTTCCAGAGCCAAGATTCATCGGCGATCAGCGTCACCAAGCAGGTCATCAAGATCAAGCCGTAAACATCTTCATAGCTCCCGTAAGACACTCGGTCGCAACCACTTGTACGGTTGCGGCCGAGTGTTTCGCGTTGGGCCGAACCCAGGAGGTGCGATGAGATCGAGGGCCGCGATGGTCGTGGCAACACTCTTGCTCGCGATCGGACATCAAGGCGTTGCCGGCGCCGCGAAACAGGCTAGATGCGCGGGGAAGGACGCCACGATCCTCGGCACCCCCAAGAAGGACACGATCGAGGGAACGGGCGATGCCGATGTGATCGTTGCATTCGACGGCAACGACGTGATCAAGGGGCTCGGCGGGAACGACGTCATCTGCGGCAACGACGGCGCCGATGTGCTCATCGGAAGCGCGGGCCGCGACACGCTCGTAGGTGGACTGCGATCCGACGAGTTCGACGGGGGGCCCGGCAACGACGACATCCGGGGGGGTGAGTCCGCATCGCCGCCCAGCGATCCGACCGCGCCTCGGACGGGCGATCGGGTCACCTACGCGCGGGCGCGGCGAGGGATCGCCGTCGACCTAAGGGCGGGAGCCGCCACTGGTTGGGGCAAGGACGATCTCGCCGGCATCGAGGCGATCGTCGGATCGACCTTCGATGACATGATCGTGGGGAACGAGCGATCGAACTCCCTTTACGGGCTCGAGGGGAACGACACGATCAAAGGTGGACGAAGCTTCGACTTCGTCGTGGGCGGAAAAGGCAACGATCACATGAACGGCTCGAAGGGTGCGGACATCGTCTCCTACCTACGCGCGTCGACCAGCGTCACGATCGATCTCGTGTCGGAGACCGCCCAAGGTCAGGGCAAGGATCGACTGAAGAGCTTTGCGATCGTGATCGGGAGCGCGGGAGCCGACCTGATCCTCGGAGACGAACACAACAACGAGATCCACGGGAATGCCGGGGATGACATCTTGCGCGGCCGCAAGGGCCAAGACGTCCTCATCGGCGGCAAAGGCAGCGATGCGTGCGATGCGGAAGAAGTGAGGTCCTGCGAGAGCTAGTCCTTCGCGGTGGGCCTTAGTCGAGCGGGGTGAAGTTCTCCGGGGGGGCCGCTCGCGCAGCAGCCGGAGGAGCGACGAAACGCCTCTGTGACGGCGGCGCATCCCCGAACTGATCGATCCGTCCCTTCGCAGAGACGAGCCAGTAACCGAGGCCCGACGGCGTCGCAGTCATCGCAGCGACGGGCGAGGTGAGCTCTTCCGTCGAGAGGTCCCCATAAGAATGTGCGTCTCCGAACGCTGCCACTCGGCCCGTGTTCGTAACAACCCAGTAGCCGAGGCCCGACGGCGTCGAGTCCATCGCGACGGCAGCGTCGTCTTCGACGACGAGATCGCCGAAGAAGGTGGCGTCGCCGAAAGCGGCCACGTGACCCGTACGAGAAAGCAGCCAGTAGCCCTTGCCCGTCGGTGACGGCGAGATCGCTACGACGCTGTCACCCACGTTTCGGAGATCCCCGAAGAATCGAGCGTCCCCGAACGGAAACACCCGGCCTCCAGTGCCCACGACCCAATAGCCCCTGCCTGACGGCGTACCCGAAAGCCCGCTTGCGGTGAACGGCTTCTGCGTGACGCGGCCTTTCCTCGGGGCGTCCCCGAACGACGACACCTGCCCGTTCCGCGATAGCAGCCAGTAGCCGTCACCCGAAGGCGTCGTTGCGATGTCGACGACCTGCTTCTTCAGGTAGCCGTGTCCTTTGCTTCCGTAAGAAGACCCTCCCCACGAAGACGCCACCACTCCATTGCGCCCGGCCGTCCAGAATCCGTCTCCCGTCGGGGACACGTCGACGTCGGCGACGAACGTTTGTGCGGCGTGCCAGAACGTGCGCTCCTTGAGCGCTCCTTCCCACGTGAAGCTGAAATGCACGTGGTCGGTGTGTGGAACGCGTGCATCCTTCGTCCCCGGCGCGAAGCAACCTGCATCGCGTTGCACGCAATACGTTTTCCAACCGTCCCAGGAAGTCCAGATGCGCCGGTTCCAGATGATGTACATGATCCCGAGTCGGCGCGCCATCGCGTGCGGGTTGCCGAAACGATCCTTAGCCAGAAGCCAAGAGATGACCTCGTCGGCCTCTTTCTTGTCCGAAGGAACGTCCGCATTGACGCCCCAGTCCCAGGCGCGGCCCTCTTTGTGCTCGCTCGTTCCGCCCACATCGCAACCTCGGCTGATGCCCAGGCTGCTCGTGTCGGGGTATGCCTTTAGCACCCTTCGCTCGAACGAGAGGACGCCGGGTTTGGGATCGGGCGAACAAGTCGTCTGTCCCTCGTACGCCGGCATCTCTTCGATGAAAGGACCGAAGTCGGGGCGATTGGGGACGGCGCCGGCCAGCGTCTGGAGTCCCAGGAGCGCGAGGGTCGCGACGAGCGCGCCCGCGCCGAAACGGCAAGACTTAGAACGAAACGGCATCGAGCACTTCGCCCCCTGAAAAAAGAGTCCGAAAGTTACTTATCGGCGGGGGGAAGGCTCACATGAGCGCCGCACGACAAAAAGCCCTGTCTGGCCCCGTAGGGCCACCCGATTCTAGTCATCTAGGCCCCCTTCCGGGGGGGCCTACGGAACTACTTCTTGGTGAACCTCACCGCCACCGGCCGGGACGTGAACCCGCTGGCCTTCGTCCTGACGTACAGGGTGTGCTTTCCCGAGGAGAGGTGCTTGAGGCGCAGCGCGAATCTCCAGATGCTGCTCGGGTACTTAACGAAGTGGGCGCGCTTGGGGTGTCGGAAGTGGCGGTCATCGATCGAGACTTGCACTCGCCCGCGCGGGATACGGACGTCGCCGACGTGCCAGAAACGAGCCTCGGTCCCATCGCGTTCCTGCATCAACGTCTCGGCTCCGATCGCTCCCTCGAGCGTTTGCACCACAGGGTGAACTCGGTACAGACGCGTCCCCTTCTTCGGGCTGCCGATCAGAGACTTCGGGATCGTCATCGTGATCTCGCCACCCTCGTCCTCGCCCGGGGTGAACGTGTAATCGATCGGCGCGGTGCGCGACGGATTTTGATCGTAAGTGGCGATCTTCGCGATGCCCGATTGGTTAGGGATGAACCCGGGCTCACCCGCGTAGGCGCGTCCGGTCCCGGCCTCCTCGAGCAGAGCGAAGTAAACGCGGTCGTGGACCCAGAAGACGAATTGGTAGGCCACCGTCTTCCCACCCGCGGCGGTGATCACTTCCGATTCGGGAGGCAGGTTGTTGAACTGCATATGAGCGACGACGTTGTCGCCCTTGTCGACGAACCAGGAATCGGTCATGTCGAGAGATGGGTTGTTGGCGCAAGGGCACCCCGGTCCGTGACGGGGATCGCCCGCGTCCCCGCGAAGGTCCCTCGCCCAGTTCCCCGGCTTGAGGGAGTGGCGCCCGGTGACTCGAAGCACGCCGCCTTTCAACTTCGTCGCGATCTTGCGCGGCTTCGCGGGGCGAGGAATGACGTTTCCCACCCGCTTGTAGAGACTCGGTCCGCTGTTCTGCACCGCGTGCAGAACGAAAGCTCCGCCCGCGTCGGGATCGGCGGTGCTGGCCGTCAGTTGGTTGTTCGTGTCGTTGTAAGCGACGTGAAGCATGCCCCTCGGGTCGATCTGCGCGACGAAGTCATCGAGGAGGTTGCGGTCCTCACCCTGTCCGGCCGTGCAGCCGATGCCGTCGAGGCAGATCTCGTTGTCGTGCATCGGATGATCGTTGACCTTGACGGTGCGAAGGGTGGGATGCGCCGACAACGCGTTGAGGGTCTGGCTCGCCCACACGTTCCACGGCCCCCGGTTGTCTGCGGCTCCGGCGGCCTTCTCGCTGCCGTACCACGCCACCCACGCCCGGCCCGGGTCACCGGCGACGACCCATGGAAACACTCCGGTCTTGATGCGCGGGGGGTTCATCTTGATCGGTTTATGGAACGTCTTACCTTGGTCGGTGGAGACGGCCATGTAGATGCCGCCCAGCTTGTTGGCCGCGGGCAAGCCGCGGTCGGCCCACGACACGTAAACGTTTCCGGCGGTATCCGTATCTACCGTAACGAACAGGGTGCTTACATCACCCACTCCGGTCGCTACGACGGTCGGCTTGAAGCCTGTCGCGTCGATGCCGCCGACTGCGATCTTCACTTTCGTCTGGTCGCTGTATGCCACGTAGACCTTCTTGTGAACCGGATCGGCGGCCATGTTTCCGGGATTGCTGGGCGTGTTGTCGATGTTCGTATCGCCCTCCGTCCAGGTCTGTCCGTAGTCATCGGTGTAGAGGACGGTGTTCCCACCCGTGTCGACCCTGTCGTACCACTGGAAGATGCGAGGTCCGTTGGGGCCCGGAAGCCAGTCAAGCCACTGCCGGTCGGCCCCCGGATCGTTGGCAGCTTCACTCCAGTACTCGGGGGGGAACGTGTTGCCGCCGTCGAAACTCGCCGCGTTCGCAAGCGACGCGAGAGCGACCATGTCCGACCACACGATCGCGTCGTCCTTCTGGCCTTCGGCCGGAGGGACCACGACGACTTCGGCGTCGCCCGATCCCGCGCTGGGCATCGGCCGTTGCAGTGGCGGGAAGGCGCGGAGCAGATCGAACGAATGTCCATTGTCTTCGGATTTCCACAGGAACGAGTGCGCGTACTGAGTACCGATCGGGCCGGTTATGTAGATGTTGCCCTTGCTGTCGATGCGCATCGCAGGTTCGCCGGCAAGGCGTTGAACGTCGATGAGGTGGTGGCGGACGAAGCGGATCGGGGTGCGCGCCCCGCCGCCCGATCTTTGAGCGACGCGGCTCCCGACGCGATGGGCCTCCGGGGCCACGCGAGCGCCCAACGGCTGAGGCCGAGCGGTCGCCGTCGTGCCGGCCGAAGCGGCCAACAAAGCCATGAGTGTCAGAGCTACCGCCACGCGCATCGCGGAACGCATCGTTGCCTCCCCCATCTCGATCGTGCCCTGCCGGAGAGGTTAGACCCATCCCGCGGTTCTAGGGAAAGCCTCCTAGGATGCGAAGCCCGCGGGCGTGGTGGAATGGCAGACACGCCGGCTTTAGGTGCCGGTGCTCGAAAGAGCTTGGGGGTTCGAATCCCTTCGCCCGCACGCTTGTGGTTGCAGGACGTCGTGGACGCGTCGTGATCGTCGGCGCGGGAGCAGAGGCAAAGCCGGTAGCAACGAGAACTTGATGTTTGGTGTGAACGCGCAGCGTGCAAGTGC
>JAXDJP010000041.1:0-4209 GCA_034665645.1 Actinomycetota bacterium
GTGTCACCGGTGATCTCTTCGACGTCGGGGTCGTCTAGTTCCGCGAGTGGGTCGTCCTCCCGTCGCCCCTCGGATCTGAAATCGCGATAGGCGGAAACGCTCGAGATGAAGACGTAGCGACCGACGCTGTCGGCAAGGAGAGCCGCGCTTGCGTCCACGACTCGAGGAAAGTAACCACAGGTGTCGACTGCGACATCCCAGGCACGGTCCTTTAGGAGGTGCAGGTCGTTTTCCCTGTCTCCTTTGATGTGCTCGGCCCGAGCGAAGAGCCCGGGGTTCGTTTGACCTCGGTTGAAAAGGGTGACGTCGTGGCCTCGTTCGAGCAGGCACCCGACCAGATGGCGGCCAACGAACTTCGTCCCGCCGATGACGAGAACCTTCATTGGGACAGACTCCGCGTCGAGGGAGCGCTCACTACATAAGGTGACTGCACGCTAAGAAGGCTAGCCGCAACCGAACCCAACCGACGCGGAGGATAGTGACCGAAGAAGAAAAGGGCCCAGGGTCCGCCCCGCCCGACCCACAGGACAACTTCGATCCCGCGGACATCTCGCCGCGCTCGTCGTGGCGCGAGCGGATCCGTTCCCTGGCGATGGATCTCTCGCCTCTCCGGGAGTCGCGGGACTACCGCAACATGTGGATCGGGACGAGCGTCTCGTTCATGGGGAGCTGGATGACGTTCATCGCCATCCCTTTCCAGGTGTTCCAGATCACCGGGTCGACGCTTGCCGTCGGCCTGCTCGGTCTCTGTGATCTCGTCCCGATGCTCGTTCTGTCGCTGTTCGGCGGCGCGCTTGCGGACGCGCTTGATCGCCGGAAGCTGTTGTTGGTCACGGATTTCGCCGCGGCCCTCGTGGCGACGGTGCTTGCCATCAATGCGACGCTCGGAGACCCACAGCTGTGGCTGCTCTACGTCGGGACATTCTCGATCTCGGCGATGTACGCACTCGGTTCACCCGCGCAACGTTCCTCGGCGCCGCTGTTACTCGACGAAAAGAGCATCCCGGCGGCCTCCGCGCTATCGGGCGCATCACACAACCTGAGCTCGATGCTCGGGCCGGCCATCGGCGGAGTGATCATCGCCTCGTTGGGGCTGGGAGCTACGTACCTGATCGACGCCGCAACGTTCGTGTTCTCGCTGGTGATGGTTTTCCTGATCCGGCCCCTCCCCCCGATCTCGGATGCCGTTCGCCCCGGGTTTCGATCGTTGTTCGACGGCCTTCGCTTTCTCAAGGGGCGGCCGGTTTTGCAGGGCTCGTTCATCGTGGACATCAACGCGATGGTCTTTGGAATGCCGTACGCGCTGTTCCCCGCAGTGGCGCAGAGCTTCGGGGGAGCACGCGTCCTGGGTCTTCTCTACACGGCTCCTCCCGCGGGTGCCTTGATTGCGTCCGTGACGATCGGGTGGTCGAAAGGCATGCGCAGGCACGGCCTGATCGTGAACATCTCGGTCGTCTTGTGGGGAGCTGCCCTCGTCGCTTTCGGTTTGAGCGGCTCTCTGTGGATGGCGCTCTTGTGGCTGGCGGTAGCGGGAGCGGCCGATGCGGTCAGCGCGATCTTCCGAAACACGATCCTGCAGATGTCGACGCCCAAAGACATGTTGGGCAGATTGAGCGGGCTCGAGATGAGCGTCGTGGCCAGCGGTCCGTCGCTCGGAGACCTAGAGGCGGGAGCCTTGGCCGCGTTAACGAGCGTCCGCTTCTCGATAGTTAGCGGGGGCCTTGCGTGCATCGCGGGAGTTGGAGTGATGACACTCCTGCTCCCTGCGTTCCACCGATACAAGGCCCCCGCTGGGGAAGTTACTTAAGCCGCTACCTCGGGTTCGGCCGTTGCAGGCTCCAGCGCGAACGCGAGCACCTCATCGACCGAAGACGCCAGATGGATCGTCATCTCGTCGAGCACGCCTTTCGGAAGATCATCGAGATCCCCCTCGTTGCGTTGCGGCAAGATGACTTCAGTGAGGCCCGCCCTGTGTGCGGCCAGCACTTTCTGCTTCACTCCGCCGATCGGCAGCACCTTGCCCTGCAGGGTCACCTCGCCCGTCATCCCGACCGTCGAGCGAACGGGTCTCCCGGTTAGCAGGCTCGTGATCGCGGTCGTCATGGTCACGCCGGCAGACGGCCCGTCCTTGGGCACCGCACCGGCCGGAACGTGAACGTGGAATCGCCGCCCTTCGAAACCGGTTTCGATCCCGAGTTCGTCTGCGTGACCGCGCACGTACGACAGTGCGATCTGTGCAGACTCCTTCATGACGTCACCGAGTTGTCCGGTTAACGTCAAACCGGCTTCGCCCTCCATCATCGTTGCCTCGATGAAGAGAACGTCGCCTCCCGTGCCCGTCACTGCGAGCCCGGTCGCGACGCCGGGCACCGTGGTGCGCTCGGCGGCTTCGAAGTGGAACTTCGGACGACCGAGGTAATCGCGGACGTCCTGGACCTCGACCGTCTTCGGAGGAATCAGCTCGCCCGAGGCGATCTTCGTCGCGGCCTTACGCAGAACCTTGCCGAGCTCTCTCTCGAGGTTTCGAACGCCCGCTTCGCGCGTGTGATCGCTGATGATCGCTCGAAGAGCGTCATCTGCGATAGCCACCTCTTCGTCCTTGAGCCCGTTCCGCTCGAGCTGACGCGCCAGAAGGTGATTGCGAGCGATCGCCATCTTCTCGTCGTCGGTGTAACCGTCGAGCCGTACCAACTCCATCCTGTCGAGGAGGGGGCCGGGGATCGTCTCCCACACGTTTGCCGTCGGGATGAACAGGACGTCGGAGAGGTCGAGATCCACCTCGAGGAAGTGATCGCGGAACGAATGGTTCTGTGCGGGATCGAGCACCTCTAAGAGGGCCGAGGAAGGATCGCCTCGCCAGTCGCTACCGACCTTGTCGATCTCATCCAGCATGATCACCGGGTTCTTCGTTCCGGCCTCCTTGAGCGCGCGCACGATGCGGCCGGGCAAAGCACCGATGTAGGTGCGCCGGTGTCCGCGGATCTCGGCCTCGTCGTGGATACCTCCAAGCGACACGCGCGCGAACTTGCGTCCCAGGGCGCGGGCCACCGATTCACCCAGCGATGTCTTCCCTACGCCCGGAGGGCCCACGAGCGTGATGATCGCCCCGGAGCCTCGGCCCCCCGCGTCCGCGATCCCACGCTCCTGCCGCAGCTTCTTCACCGCGAGGAACTCGACGATGCGGTCCTTCACGTCGTCTAGACCCGTGTGGTCCTCATCGAGGATGCGGCGCGCCTCGGCGATGTCGAACTGATCGTCGGAACGAACGTTCCACGGCAGCTCGACCATCCAGTCGAGGTAGTTGCGGATCCATCCGTGCTCGGGGTTCTGGTCGCTGGTGCGCTCGAGGCGTCCGAGCTCGCGCTCGACCTCTTTGCGAACGTCCTCCGGCATGCCTGCCTCGTCGATCTTGCTGCGGTACTCCTCGACGACGTCGCCTTCGCCCTCGCCGAGCTCTTTCTGGATGGCCGCGAGCTGCTGCCGGAGCAGGAACTCGCGCTGCGTCTTCTCCATGCCTTCGGAGACGTCCTTGCGGATCTTCTCCTTCAGGGACAGCTCGGCGAGGTCTTCCTTCGCCCACGCCACGAGCTTGGTCAAACGCTCTTCGACGTCGAGCGTCTCGAGGACCTCGAGCTTCTGCTCGAAGGAAAGCACCGGCGAGTAGCCGGACATGTCCGCCATGTGGCCCGGGTTAGTGATGCCCCGGAGGAACTCGGCCACGGCCCGGCCCCCGCGCGCCTCGATGATCGTTTCAACAAGGGCTCGGTATTCGCGCGACAACTCGTTCGCGCGCTCGGACGCAACCTCTGGGTCGGGAGCGGCTTCGGCTCTAACCCACAGAGCCCCGCCCGTTCCCGCCACGCCGGTCTCGATGACCGCGCGGTGAAGACCGCGTACCACCGCGGCCGCGTCGCCGTTCGGGAGTTCGCCCGAGTCCTCTAACTTGGCGACCGTGCCGATGCGGCCGTAGCGACCGTCCGTACGCGGGACCAGCAACACCAATCCATCGCCGGCTTCTGCGGCTGCGATCGCGGCGCGTGCTTCGTCCTGCTCCATGCCGACCGTCACGACCATGTGCGGCAGAACCACACCTGTGTCGAGCGGAACCACTGGGAGTTGCCTTGTCGTTACCTGTGACATCGATCCTTCTTTCGTCCTTCTCTGTAACTTTCACGGGCACTCACGCCCGTGAAAGTTACAAAGGTGGGA
>JAXDJP010000042.1:0-3767 GCA_034665645.1 Actinomycetota bacterium
CCCGAGATATTCGAAGCAGCGTGGCAGGAGGGGCGCAGACTCGACGTCGATGAAGCCGTCGACCTGACATTGGATGCCTAAGCTTTCGCCGTCATGAATCCAGATCTGATCAAGACCCCCGATCAACGCCTGCGCGTCTTCGTCAGTGGCAGCGTTCACGAACTCAGCGAAGAGCGGGCCGCGGCCGGACAGGCGATCAGGAACCTCCATCTGACTCCGGTGATGCTGGAACTCGGAGCTCGCGCCCACGCGCCGCGCGATCTTTACCGTTCCTATCTCGAGCAGAGCCACATCTTCATCGGGATCTACGGCGAGCGATACGGGTGGGTGCCGCCGGGCGAGGAGATATCGATCCTCGAGGACGAGTATTCGATCGCCGAGGGATTGCCGAAACTCATCTATGTCAAAGAGGTGCCGGAACGCGATCCACAACTGCAGCGGTTGATGCTGAAGGCGAGGGACGACGGCAAGGTCTCGTATCGCCCGTTCACTACCGCAACCGAGCTCGCCGGCTTCGTCGAGAACGACCTTGCGGTGCTCCTAACCGAGCGTTTCGAGGAAGGACGAGCGCATAGCCGGAGGCCGCAACAGAAGGCGAAACCCGAGAACTCACCCCTCCTTCCGATCCAGCCAACTCCGTTCGTCGGCCGTGAGCGTGACGTTAAGGAGATCTGCTCGCTTTTGGAGCGAGAGGACATCAGACTCTTGAGTCTCGTCGGGCCGGGCGGGATCGGGAAGTCACGACTGGCTTTCCACGTCGCCGAGTTGCGACAGGACAGCTACGGCGATGGGCTTCGGTTCGCTCTTCTGAGTTCGATCACGGAGCCCGACCTAACGCTCACCGCGATCGGGAAGAGCGTCGGGATCGCGGAGAGCACCCAGCGCTCGATCTTAGAGAACCTGAAAGAGTTCCTAGCCGATAAGGAGATGCTGCTGCTGCTCGACAACTTCGAGCATCTCCTCGACGCCGCACCGTCCCTCTCAGAGCTGCTGGGATCGTGTCCGGGGCTCAACATCCTCGTCACGAGCCGGGCGGCGCTTCGGATCCGAGACGAACACGAATATCAGGTACCTCCTCTGGAGTTCCCCGCGCTCGACCGGCGCGTCTCGGCCGCCGACATCGCCGGATGCGGGGGCGTTCGTCTCTTCGTGGGGCGGGCCCGCGCCGCGAAGCCGGGCTTCACTTTGACCGACGAGAACGCCGAGGCCGTGTCGGAGATCGTGTCGCGTTTGGATGGGCTCCCTCTGGCGATAGAGCTGGCCGCAGCACGGTCTCGGTTACTGACGCCCGACGCGATCCTGGCGCGTCTTAACAAGAGCCTCGAACTTCTGACCCACGGCCCCTTGGACCTTCCGCCGCGTCAGCGGACCCTACGAGCAGCGCTCGACTGGGACTACGAACTCCTGTCGCCCGAAGAACAGAAGGTATTCCGTCGCCTGGCCGTCTTCGCGGGGAGTTTCACGATCGCGGCGGCGGAGGCGGTCGCGGGCCGGGATGAAGACGAGATCGACCTGCTGGACAACCTCGATTCGCTCATCAATAAGAGCTTGCTTCTTCACGTCGTTCCAGTGCAGACCGATCCCCGCTTCCACATGCTGAAGACGATCCGTGAATACGCCCTCGAGAAACTCGTCGACGACCCCGACGGCGAAGAGATCCTCGCCCGCCACGCGCAGTACTACCTGGCGCGCGCCGAGACGGCGGTGCCCGGCCTCCGCGCTCCGGACCAGGTCTATTGGCTTCGTGTACTGGAACGCGACCACGACAACCTTCGCGCCGCGTTGCAGTGGGCATCCTCTAGCCCCGCCGCGTCGGAGATCGAACTAAAGATCTGCGGAGCTCTGGCGAGATTCTGGGAGTACCGCGGCTACCTAAGCGAAGGCCAGCGTTGGTTGGAGGGTGCTCTATCAAGGGCCGGGAACGCTCCGGCAGAGTTGCGCGCTCGATGTCTAGACGGCGCCGGCATATTGGCGCGCGGTCAAGGCGAGTTCAAGCGAGCCGTGCAATTGCTGGAGGAATGTCTGCAGCTCCGGCGCGAGCTAGGCGATACCGCGGCACTCGCCACGACCCTCAGGAACCTCGGTAACGCGTGGTTCGACCGGGGAGATCCTGAGCGAGCTCGCTCTCTTAACGAGGAAAGTCTCGAACTGCAGCGACAGGTGGGCAACAAGAGCGGCATCGCGGCGGCACTCAACAACCTCGGAGTAGTCGCCGTGCACGTTCACGACTGGGAGAGCGCGGCGCCCCTTTACACCGAAGCGCTTCAGTATTTCCGAGAGCTCGACGACAAGCAGGGGATCGCGCGCGGCCTCATGAACCTCGGCGAGGTTCGGATGGAGACCGGCGATTTCGAGGGGGCCGCGAAGTACCTGCGGGAGAGCTTCATCTTGTTCCAGGAGCTCTCCGCGCGTTGGGACATCGCTTACCTCCTCGAAGAGATGGCGTACGTCGCGCACGGCAGCGGGCGATCGGCAGACGGCGCTCGTCTCTACGGGGCCGCGGAGGTTCACCGCGAGCGCCTCGGCGCGCCTCTCTCGGTCCTCGAGAAGGCGCTGTACGACTCGCACGTCGCCGAGGTCAGGGCCGCGCTCGGCCCGATCGATTTCGAGGCCAACTGGGCCGCCGGCCGGTCGCTGGATGCCCAGGAGGCATTCGAGGTGCTCTTCTCCGGCTAGCCAGGCTCGTTCGGTCCGCGGACGGCGCGGGCAAAAGGCGTAATGTCGGTCGCTATGAACTCAGACGAATTGATGCGACGTTATGCCGACCTAGCGGTCAAGGTCGGGGTCAATCTCCAGCCCGGCCAGAACGTGTGGATCTCCGGACTCATCGAGCACGCCCCCTTCATGCGGGTGCTGGCGGAGACGGCCTACGAGGCCGGGGCGCGCTACGTCTCGGTCTCCTACAGCGACCAGCACGTGCGGAAGGCGATGATCCAACACGTTGACGAGGATGTCCTCACCTGGACCCCGCCGCACGTCTTGAGGGAGTTAGACGACCTCGCCGCGTCGGGCGGAGCGTTCATCCGGGTGGCCGGCGATCCGGATCCCGACATCTTCGCGGGGCTCGATCCGAAAAGGCTCGGGAAGGCGCGGATGCTCGAGTTCGCCGAGACGTATATGCGCTACCTCAACCAACGAGCGATGAGTTGGGTGATCATCGGCTATCCCAATCCGGGCTGGGCGCAAACCGTGTTCGGTGAGCCCGACGTCGATCGCTTGTGGGACGCCGTCGCGCGCGCCACACGTCTGTACGACGACGACCCGGTTCGATCGTGGTGGGACCACGTCGACGAACTAGGGATGAGGGCCGACGCTCTCAACAAGCGAGCGTTCGACGCGATCCGGTTCAGCGGGCCCGGGACCGACCTGACCGTCGGGCTCAACAAGGGCGGGCAGTGGGTTAGCGCTCGGTTCGAGACCGCGGCGGGGCTGCCCCACGTGCCGAACCTTCCCACCGAAGAGGTCTTCACGACACCCGACTGGCGCAGGGTCAACGGAACCGTGACGTCGACGCGACCGCTCCACTTACCCAGTGAAGGCACGACGGTGAACGGCTTGAGCGTGGAGTTCAAGGACGGTCGCGCGGTCAACGTCGAGGCGTCGTCGGGGGCCGAGGTCATCAAAGCTCAGATGGCGACCGACGAGGGGGCCGCTCAGTTGGGCGAGATCGCGCTCGTCGACAAGGCGTCGCAGGTCGGTCAGACCGGGATCACGTTCGCCAACACGCTGTACGACGAGAACGCGACGTGCCACATCGCTTACGGCGG
>JAXDJP010000043.1:0-6841 GCA_034665645.1 Actinomycetota bacterium
GGTAGCGCCCCGACAGCATATCCAGCACGCTCTCGAGAGCGTCGCGCGGGAGGTCGGCGAAAGAGGATGCCCGCTTGACCACGCGCTCGAGATCTTCGACGGTCCACTCGTCCATCGCGACCATCGCGACGATCTGCTGGGCCAGAACGTCGAGAGGATTGCGCGGCAGCCGCGTCTCTTCGATCTTGCCCTCGGCGATGCGCTCAACGACAACTGCGGTTTCCAGGAGATCTCCTTTGAACTTGGGGAAGAAGATCCCGCGGCTCACCGCCCCGACGCTGTGCCCCGCGCGGCCGATGCGTTGCAAACCGGAGGCGACGGAGTCGGGCGACCCGACCTGCACCACGAGGTCGACGGCCCCCATGTCGATCCCCAGCTCGAGTGAACTCGTCGCCACCACCGCGGGGAGACGGCCCGCTTTCAGGTCCTCTTCGATGGTCAAGCGTTGGTCGCGCGCGACCGAGCCGTGGTGAGCGCGCACGACCTCTTCACCTGCCAACTCGTTCAACCGGCCCGAGAGCCTCTCTGCCAATCGACGTGAGTTCGTGAAGACGATCGTCGATCGATGTGCGCGGATCAGATCGAGGAGGCACACGTCCATGTGCGGCCACACGCTGTGGCGCGCCTCGGGCCCTCCCACGGGTCCGCTCCTGATCAGGTCCTCCGGATCGTCGTCCGCGGGGGATCCGGGAACGGCCGCGTCCTCGGGGTGCGATAGATCCTCGATCGGAACGGTGACCTTCAGATCGAAACGCTTCTCGCTCTCGGGAGCGACGACCTTTACCGGGTGCGATCCTCCGAGGAAGCGCGCTACTTCATCAACCGGACGAACGGTTGCGGACAGTCCGATGCGTTGCGCAGGTTTATCGAGGAGTTCATCGAGTCGTTCGAGACTGAGCGCGAGATGCGCTCCCCTCTTGGTGCCCGCGACCGCGTGGACTTCATCGACGATGACGGTCTCGACGAAACGGAGCGACTCACGCGCGCGCGACGTAAGCAGCAGGAACAACGACTCGGGCGTCGTGATGAGTATCTCCGGGGGCCGGGTTGCCATCTTTCGCCGCTCCTCCGGCGGAGTGTCGCCCGTGCGAACCCCCACGGCCACGTCGGGCGGCGTGATCCCCGATATCTGCGCCACGCGGCGCATCCCGTTGAGCGGCGAGCGAAGGTTCCGCTCGACGTCGACCGCCAGTGCCTTCAAAGGAGAGATGTAAAGGACCCGCAGCCTCTCTTTGGGAGGAGGAGCGTCGGAGTTCGCCAGGCGATCGAGCGACCACAGGAAGGCGGCGAGCGTCTTCCCCGATCCCGTGGGGGCGACCACGAGAGCGTTCTCCCCACCGGAGATCGCATCCCACGCCGCCTCCTGGGCCGAAGTGGGCGCGTCGAACGCGCTCTCGAACCAGAGACGGGAGAGGTCGGAGAACCGAGCTAGGGACGGCGATTTAGCCACGTGGCTATCTTCCTACAGACGTTGGTGTGGAGACTCTGCAGTAGACAACCGGACGAAAGGCCGCGCTATTTCTGAGCGTCGGCCAGGAACGCGTACTCGAGCGTTATCGGCCGATCCTCCATCCCGAGCGATCTAAGCGCGTCTCGGTAGAGCTCGAGCTGGTCGGCCTCATCCGACTTGCTGAAGCGTTTCCCGGTCTTGAAGTCGACGATCTCGAGGCCACCGTCATCGGTCTCGTAGACGACGTCGATCCGTCCCCGGATCAGTTGATCGCCGCGGCGCATGGTGAAAGGAAGCTCGACCATCAGCTCGCCCGACGGCAGACGAGCCGGCTGCCGTTCCCCGTAGCGCGCGCGGAAGTTTTCGAGCATCTGCCCGATCTCGGAGGGCTCCGTCGTCGCCGACGGACCGTCCAACTCGCCCTCGTCGGGGAAAGGAGCGAATCCCCGGCTCTCCTCTTCGATGAGCCGGTGCACCTCGGTACCGATGCGACGGGCCGACGTGGGACGGTCCGGAACCGGACGCACGAGATCCCACGAAGAGATGGCTCCCTTCTGGAGCCCCACCCACGACGTGGCCGACAAGATGCCGGGAACCCGAGGTTCCTCCGGCGTCTCGGGCGCGGCGGCTGCGCCGATCATGTCGAGCTCGACCTCGCTCTTCTTGAGTGCTTCCGTGGCCGCGGCGCGCTCGGCCTCGTTCAGGTCCGAGAGCAGCGCGTCGATCGAGGTGCGACCGGCGAACACGTCGTCCGCTACCGCTCCCCACCCTGTTTCGAACAATGCGTCTTCGATACCGAGACGCGGGGTGGGGGGCCACGTGCGACGATCCTCCATGACCTCGAACAAGGGGTTCTTCTCGTCGGGTCCTTCGTATCGCTCGACGACATCGACCAGCCCCTTCTCGGACAAGGCCTCGAGCTCGAGCCAGAACGGCGATGGTCCCTTCGCGATCCGATCGCGGCCGTACCACCACGAAGCAGTCACGTGGAGGCGTTGCTTCGCCCTCGTCAAAGACACGTAGAACAGCCGTCGCTCGTCTTCTATGACGCGCTCGCGCACGGCCTTCATGAAGGGCCCCAACTTCCCCTCGAACTTCGGTAGGTGTGCGGCGTCCTCGCGCACCTCGTAGGGCAACTCCGAATAACTCGTGAGGGGATTGGAGGAGCGCGTGTTCGGGAACACGGAGTAGATCGGTTCACCCGAACGTTCGTTGATCGCGGAGGCGACGGATGGAACGAAGACGCACTCGAACTCGAGCCCCTTGGCCGAGTGAACCGTCATCAGTTTGACCGAGTCCTGATCGGCGGGCTGCGTTGCTTCGAGCGTCTCCTCGGCGGCCTCCGCGGCGTCGAGGTACGCGATGAAGCTTCGGAGCGTCGCCTCGCCTTCGACGGGCGAGAACGATGCGACTTGGTCGAGGAAGTTGCTGATGTTCTGGCGCGCGGCCGGCGCGGTACGCGATGTCGACGCGTGCAGCGCGTCGCCGATCCCGGCTTGTCGGATGATCTCCTGCACCAACTCGAGGAGCGGAGCATTCGACTTCCGCCTGATCAGAGCGAGTCGCTGCGAGAAGGCCCGCAGGCGGCCCTTCGCATCCGCACCCACCGATTCGATCTCATCGAGGTGATCGAGTGATTCGGCCAACGCGAACCCGACATCGCCGGGCTCCATCTCGCGCGCCTGAGCCTCGTCGCCGGCCGCCAATTCGACTCGCAGTCCCCAGTTCTGCTCCGCCGACCACCGCGACAGAAGAGCCAGGTCCCGGTAGTGGATCCGCCACCGGGGGCCGAGAAGGATGCGAGCGAGCCAGCGGTTCGCTCCGGGCTTGGTCTCGAGAGCTCGGAGCCACGCCACGACCTCGGTGACCTCGGGCGTTTTCAAGAGGCCCCCGAGGCCCACGACCTCGACCGGGATCTCTTTCTCCTCGAGGGCCTGCAGGATCATGTCCATCGCGGCCTTGCGACGGACGAGGATCGCCATGTCACTCCACTTCGTGTCCTCGCGTCCGGGTCCCGCCGGCTTGCCGCGCAGCTGCTCGCAACGCTCCGCTATCCACGTCGCTTCGGCGCGCTCGTCCGAGAAGAGACCGATCTCGACCCGGCCCTCCCCGTTGTCCGGCATCGCCCTGAGCGGCAAACCGGGCCGACGCTCCTTGTCGATCGGCTCGACGACGGCGTTGGCGACTTCGAGGATGCGCGACCCCGACCGGAAGTTCTCGGACAAAGAGATGGGCTCATACGAGGCGCCATCGGCGCGGGGAAAATCTTCTGCGAAGTTGATCAGGTTGAACATGGTGGCGCCGCGCCACGCAAAGATCGCTTGACGTGCGTCGCCAACCGCGGTGCACGCTCCGTTCGGACCGATAAGGGCTTGCAACATCCGGCGTTGCGCGACGTTCGTGTCCTGATACTCGTCGAGAAGCACGAACGGGAAGCGTTTCCGATACCCGAAGCAGACCTCTTCGTTGGATTCGAGGATCTCGACGGCCTTGGTGATCTGATCGCCGAAATCGATCCGCGCCGTCTTGGCTTTGGCTGCGGTGTACGCCGCGACGGCCCGGCATAGCTCTTTACGCTTGCGTGCCGTCAAGGTGATCTTCTCGTCGACCCCTTGCATGGAGAGGATGCGATCCGCCGCGGCCTCGATGTCGGAGATCGCAACCATGTGGTCGCCGATCGAACTCGCCAGGTTCAACGTCTGCCCCACGACGTACGACGACCGCACTTCGAGCGCGTCGAACGGAGGAAGATCGTCGAGACAGCTGAGCACGAGCTGCCACTGTTGGGCTTCAGACAGGAGTCCGGAGTCGTTCTCGATACCGACGAGCAAGCCGTGCTCGCGCACGATGCCGGCCGCGAGGGCGTTGTACGTGAATATCGAAGGGTCCTCCCCCGACTCGTCATGCATCGCCGCGATCGCGAGGCCGACGCGCTCGTGGAGCTCCTGTGCTGCCTTGTTCGTGAACGTGAGCCCGAGGACCTGTGACGGCGCGAGCGTCTGGGTCTGCAGCGCCCATGCGATCCGGGCCGCCATCACCGCGGTCTTGCCGGAGCCGGCTCCCGCGATGAGGTAGATCGGCTCGAGCGGATGGCTGATCGCCTCCCATTGCTCGCTTGTGGGTTCGTAGCCCTTAAGGGCGGCGCGGATGGCGTCGTTCTTCCGAAGGTCCTCCGTCATGCCGGCAGCTCCCTTCCCTCCGACCACAGCGGGCAGATCGGCTTGAACTTGCACCACGTGCAGTCGGCTTCGGGGTTCGGGCGGAAGTCTTCTTTCAGCACACCCTCGATCAGTTCGGGAAGCCTCTTCAGCGCGGTCTCGGCCTCCTCGGGCGTCTGGCAACGCCGCTGGACCTCGCCGCGCGAAACCGGCACGTTCGGATAGATGAGCTGCATCGAAGCTGGTTCTCCCAACTCTGAAAGCTCAGGATCGTTCTTCGCCGCAAGGTAGTAGATGGCCAGTTGCAGCGACTCGCGCGCCATCTCCCACGTGGGAACGCTCTTTGATGTCTTGTAATCGGAGATCACGATGTTCTTCCCGATGCGATCGACGCGGTCGATGCGTCCCGTGATGCGGTTCCCGTCGAGGTCCACCTTGAATGCCATCTCGGCCTTCACCGCGCTGCCGGGCTTTAGGTACTTCCCGTAACGCTCGATCATCAATTCGCCTTCGCGCTTGAACTGACGCGCGATCGCTTTGTTCGGGAACACGGTTTCGTCGAACAGGTCGTAGTAACGGTCGTATGCCGCCTTGGGAGTGACCGGCAGGACGCCGCTCTCGAGTTCCTCGAAGACCTTGTGGATCCACGACCCGAACGCCATGTTGTGGCTTGACTCGGGGTCGAGTCCGAGGACGACACCCAGCAGGTATTGCAGTCCGCAGTTGTCGTACGTCGAGATGCGCGAGTAACTGGTTCGCAACTTGTTCGGTGCGAGATCGTCGGCGTCGCCCTGCTGCGAGCGGATCGAGATGGAGCCGTCGGTCCAGTCCCAGCGCCACCACCACTCTTCGGGACGGGCCGCTCGGCACGAGGGATCGAGAACGGAGATCCGGTTGAGTGCGGCGAGCGAAGCAACGCGCTGGCCCGGCGATGCCTCGACATCGGCGAGCACGCGGCGGTGGCGAGCCGCCGCTTCGCTGAAAGTTAGCGGTGGGAGATCGGCAAGGTCGGCGATCTCTGGGATCTCGCCCACGAGTTCTTCGATGAACCGGCTCGGTTCCCCGCGTCTCGTTGGGCCCGGCGAGGTGGTCACGAGACAACGCTTGCGAGCACGCGTCGTAGCGACGTAGAAAACCCGGCGGTCCTCCATCTCGTTGCGCTTGCTACGAGCGATCGGGTCGACCTCGTCTAGGAAGTAGGGATCGAACAACCCCGTTGCGCGTCGGCCCTTCGGGATCGAGCCCTCTATGACCCCGGCCACCGCTACGACGTCCCACTCTTTGCCCTTCGCGCCGTGAAAGCTGACGACGCTGACGCCCGGGCGAGACCGCTCCGGCGGCAACCAGGGATCCGATCCGAAGTCGGCGCGTCCGATCGCGTCGAGATACTCCATGAACGTTCCGGTGCCGCGGCGCCGCTCGACGAACCGGCCCAAGGCGCGGCTGAAGGCGACGAGGGCGTCGAGGTCCCGGTGAGCGGGGTCGTCGAGACTTCTTCCCGCCCGGGCCGACAGGTCGGCGCACAAGCGAGAGCGATCCCACACCACCCAGAACGCCTCGTCGGCCGACGCGTTCGCTTTAGACCGAAGGAGATCGCGGAGCTCAACGAGCTCCAACAACTTCGCGCGGGCGTCCGACCCCTGTGCGAGATGCTCGGGTGGATCGTCGACGACCTGAGCAACCGTCTTACCTTCGACGCGCGCGGCGCGTTCCACCTCGCGCACGGACGCGTCTTCGAGATCTATCAAACGCGAACGCAACAATTGGAGAAGGTCCTCGTCGGTGGGCGCCTCGGCAAAGGAATAGCGAGCGAGGTCCGCAAAGGCCCGCACGATCGGCTCACGGCCCAGAGGACGATCCGGAGCACTGATCGAGAACGGCACCTCGAGTTCGTCGAGCACCCTCTCGAGGGGCGGCAACATCGAGCGAGGAGAGGTGAGCAGGATCGCCATGTTCTCGTAGGGGATCCGGTCGGTCAGGTGCGCGAACCTTAATTCCCGGGCGATCGCCTCGACCTCCGCGGCGAGGCTGAGCGCTTCGGCCACCTCCGTCAGCGGCGCCGAGTCGATCACGACCACGTCCGCGCGCAGCCGGAGCTCCGCGAGGACGTCTTCCATCCGCCCCGGGTGGTGTAGGTCGACGAGTTGCGCGTGCTCCGGGCTCGCCGGGAGCAGACGGAGCTGATCCCCCTTCCACGCCGCCGAGACGAGGGCTTCGTCGAGGGCGACGGAGC
>JAXDJP010000044.1:0-5282 GCA_034665645.1 Actinomycetota bacterium
TCGCGGTTGGCCGCGTGTCCGGTCCGAGCACCATCGAGGTCGACGATGTGCAGCCACCGAGCCCCCGCGCTGGCGAACGCTGCGGCTATCTTCACCGGATCGTCCGAATAAACGGACTCGCTCCCGAAGCGGCCCTGCATGACGCGGGCACAACGACCATCGGAGATGTCGACAGATGGAAAGACCGTAAAGCTCAAACCCCGCGTACCCCGATCACGAGCCGAGGTAACGACATTCGCGGCAGGAGATGGACCCCATCACGACCGACAACCGGGAGCTTCCGCATGAGGGACATCTTTGCAGGGAGTCGGTCCACCGTGGATCGGTGTTCTGACATTCGGGGCACAGGAGTATCTGCTCGCCGGCGACGACGCCGCGGGCCCACGGCGAGGCGCCGCGAACGGGATCCGTTTGGATCCGGCCGCACCTGAAGCAAGGCATCTTTTAGCCCTCGCTATCTTCGGGCAATTTCGGGAATTCTGGCGTAAGGACGTTGTCGAGCGCACCGGCGTCGGCACTCCCCTGCTTGGTTATCTTCGGGATCTCGTCGGGATCCATGGGGGCCGCAAAGTGGAACCCTTGGGCGTAATCGCAACCCAATGCCCGAAGCTCGTCGAGTTGCGCCTGTGTCTCGACTCCCTCCGCCGTCGCCGTGAGACCGAGTACGTGGGACAGGCTCACTATCGCCTCGGCTATCGAGCTGCTCTGCGGATCGCGACCGAGCCCGTCGACGAAGGAGCGATCGATCTTCAGGATGTCCATCGGGAACCGCTTCAGGTAGCTGAGCGAGGAGTAACCCGTTCCGAAGTCGTCGATCGCAAGGCTGATACCGAGCGCCTTCAGGTCGTTCAGCGACGCGATGACGTTCTCGGCGTCCTCCATCACGACCGATTCCGTTATCTCCAAACAAAGCCGTGCAGGGTTGGCCCCGGTCTTGGACAGGATCTCTGCAACCGTGTCGACTAGATCGGGCTGCGCTAATTGATGCGCGGAGAGGTTGACCGCGACCATGAGTCCGGCGGTCTCGGGGGACGCTTCCTGCCACAGTCGCGATTGACGACACGCTTCTTCGAGCGCCCAGCTTCCGACTGGAACGATCAGCCCGTTCTTCTCGGTGGACGAGATGAACTCGCCGGGCCCCAACATCCCTCGGTCGGGATGGCACCAACGGATGAGGGCCTCCACCCCGACGATCTCTTCGGTGTCGAGGCGAACGGTCGGCTGGTACTGAAGGATGAACTCGCGCCTTTCCCACGCGCGATGCAACGCGTTCTCGAGCTCCAAACGCTGGGCCGCTCGCTTGTTGAGGGACCCATCGAACGTCTCGTGACGAGACTGCCCGCTTTCCTTGGCGCGATACATCGCCGCGTCGGCGTCCCTCATGAGAGCGTCGGGGTTCGTTTCGGGGCCGTCGGCGATCGCGATCCCGATGCTGGCAGAAACGGTGATCTCGTCGCGTCCGAGCACGTACGGCTCGGAGAGGGCGTTGTTGATCCTCTCGGCGATCTCGACGACATCTTCGTCGTTCACGATCCCTTCCGACAGGATCGTGAACTCGTCTCCCGCGAAACGAGCAACGGAGTCCGACGGACGCAACACCTTGGTAAGCCTTTTCGCCACTTGCACCAGTAACTGGTCACCGGCATCGTGGCCCAGACCGTCGTTGACGAGCTTGAAACCGTCGAGGTCGAGGAACAACACCGCGACCTTCCCGGCCCGGCGCCGGATCCGCTTCAACGCCATCTCCAAGCGGTCGCGGAAGAGGGCCCGGTTCGGAAGACCCGTGAGTGCATCGTGGAGTGCTCGATGCGCCATCAGCTCCGCCTTGAACTTCAAGTTGTAAAGGTCGATGAAGACGCCGACCTTGCTTCGCAGGACCTCGGGATCGAACGGCTTGAAGATGTAGTCGACGGCCCCGACTGAATACCCTCGAAGGGCGTGGTGGGGATCCTTGCTGATCGCCGTCAGGAAGATGATCGGGATGTGCCGGGTTTTCTCGCGAGCCTTGATGAGCTCGGCGGTCTCGAAGCCATCGAGGCCGGGCATCTGTACATCCAGAAGGATGACCGCGAAATCGTCGTTCAAGAGCCGTTTCAGGGCCTCTTCGCCCGACGCCGCCTTGATGAGGTTCTGGTTCAGCGGCTCGAGGACGGCTTCGAGCGCGAGGAGATTCTCGGGACGATCGTCGACCAGGAGGATGTTGACGCGCCCCTCAAACGACATGCAAACCTCCCCTGGAATCGGCCGCCCCGGCGAGACTCAGGAGCACCTCCGATATGTCCTCTAGGGACAGAACCATGTCGACGACGCCCGTGTCTACCGCGGCTTGGGGCATCTCGGCACGCTCCGCGGTGCCTGGATCCTGCACGATGCTCTTCCCGCGCATCTGACTCACCCTTCTGATCCCGATCGCGCCGTCCTCGTTCGCTCCCGTGAGGATCACCGCTATCAACCTGGTGCCGTACGCGTCCGCCGCAGATTCGAGGAGCACGTCGATCGAGGGACGGCTGAACCGCACCTTCTCGTCGGTCGAAAGGGCCAAAGAACCCCGCTCAACGAGCAGATGGTAATCCGGGGGCGCTATGTAGATGTGCCCCGGTTCTAGAGAGTCCTTGTCGTCGGCCTCACTCACCGCAAGCGAGACGTAAGTTTCGAGCACGGCGGTCATAGATCCATCTGTCGATTGCGAGCTCCGATGCTGAGCAACGACGATCGGCAGAGGAAAGGTGCTGGGGAGCGGGCCGAGCACCTTGCGCAGCGCGCTGAGCCCACCCCAGGAGCATCCGATAACCACGAGTTCGTAGCTCACGCGATCCTCCGATAAAGCTTTTCGCCGGCGTCGACGACGTCATAGTCAGATTCATGAAGCGTGAACTTGATCGATTCTTTGTGGCCCAAAGCCAGGACCCCGAACATCCCGAGGCTCTTGTAGAAGAGGTCGTGGACGTGATCCTGGAGAGGCTTCGAGAAATAGATCATGACATTCCGGCACATGATCACGTTGAACTCGTTGAACGAGGCATCGGATACCAGGTTGTGTTGCGCGAAAACGGTGTTCTCCATCAACGATTGGTTGAACCGGGCACCCTCGTAGGCGGTGACGTAGTAATCGGAGAACGAGCTGGTCCCGCCGGCTGAGATGTAGTTCTCCGTGTACTCACGCATCTTCCCGAGAGGAAACACGCCGTTGCGGGCCTGCTCCAAGACGTCGGCGTTGACGTCCGTCGCGTAGATACGGGTGCGGTCGAGAAGTCCCTCTTCTCGGAGAAGGATGGCTATCGAATAAACCTCTTCGCCCGTCGAGCAGCCGGCGTGCCAGATACGGACGAAGGGATACGTCCGGAGCATCGGGACGACCTTTTTCCGGAATGCGACGTAGAAGCTGGGGTCGCGGTACATCGACGTCACGTTGATCGAGAGGTCGCGAAGCAGCCGCTCCATGCAGCTCGAGTCGTGCAGAACCTTTTCCTGGAGCGCCGAAAGCGTTCCGACTCCTTCTTCGTGAGCGCGTCGCCAAAGGCGCCTTTTCAAGGACGCCTTCGCATAGTTACGGAAATCGAGTTTGTAGTGCCGGTAGACGGCCTCTAGCAAGAGGTCTACCTCGATGGCCTCGACATCCTCCGTCTCGTCACGAAGCTCAACGAGCCGCAACTCTCTCCTGCCCGCGGTCATTACCGGTATAGCCAAACTCGCATCAAAGACAGCAACTGGTCGATCTCCACGGGTTTGGATATGTAGTCGGAAGCGCCCGATGCGATGCACTTCTCGCGATCACCTTTCATCGCCTTCGCGGTGAGCGCGACGATCGGGATCTTCTTGAACTGTGGTTCTTCCCTGATCTTGCGCGTCGTTTCGTACCCGTCCATCTCCGGCATCATGACGTCCATCAAGACTAGGTCGACATCGACGTGCTGCTTCAGGACCTCGAGCGCATCCATGCCGGTCTCCGCGAAGAGGACCTCCATCCCCCGCACCTCAAGCGCGTTGGTGAGAGCGAATGCATTCCGCACGTCGTCGTCAACGATCAGGATCTTCTTGTTCTGAAAGATGACGTCGGCGCTATGGAGCTGCTCGAGCATCCGTCGCTTTTCGGGGGGCAGTTTCGCCTCAACTCTGTGAAGGAAAAGGGCCGTCTCGTCCAAGAGCCTTTCCGGCGAGTTGACGTCCTTGACGATTATCGTCTCGGCGTACTTCTTGAGTTCGGTCTCTTCTTTACGGGTCAGGTCCTTACCCGTATAGATGATGATCGGAAGCCCGACGAAGCGCTCGTCCTTCTTCACCTTCTCTAAGAGCGTGAAACCGGTCATCTGCGGCAACTTGAGATCGAGGACCATGCAGTCGAAGTGCTTGTTCTCGAGCTCGGTGACCGCTTCCTCGCTGGACGAGACCGCAGAGATCGAAACGTCGTCCCCTCCACCGATCAACTCCACGATGCTCTTGCGAGCGTCGTCGTCATCGTCCACGACGAGCAGATTCTTCACTCGGCGGTCGATGAAGGCCGATATCGAACCCAACGCTTCCTCAAGTGCCGGCTGGCTTACAGGCTTCTCGATGAACGCCACCGCGCCGGCGCGCAAGGCCCTTTGACGATGGTCCTCCGAAGAGATGATGTGCACCGGGATGTGACGCGTGTCCGGGTGATGCTTCAGGTGCTCGAGGACGGCAAGACCGTCCGTCGCAGGCAACTCCATGTCGAGGATGATCCCGTCGGGGTTGAACTCGTGCGCCAGCGCCAACCCCGTGTCGCCGCGCAATGCGATGAGGGTTCGGAAACCGCTCTTCCGCCCCGCCTCGAGAGCGCCGCGAGCCAGATCCTCGTCGTGCTCGACGACGAGCAACACGCGATCGCCCCACTGCAAGCCCTCACGGTCGTCGCCGAGGGGGTTCTCAAGAAGCAGCGGGTTCACGGTAAGGGCGTTCTCTTCGGACTCGACCAAGACGCGCGGGGTCTCGTCGCGCGGCTCCATAAAGGTCACGGCGGACGCGTCGGCAGCCGCCCCCTCGCTCCCTTCGGAAGTCGCCGGTGTCACGCCACGCGTCAATTCGGGTGAACGAGGAGTCGCTGGGATGTAGAGCGTGAACGTGCTTCCCTTGTCGATCCTGCTCTCGACGCCGATCTCGCCGCCCAGGACTCGAGCGATCTCCCTCGAGATCGAAAGACCGAGACCCGTGCCCCCGTACTTCCGGCTGGTCGTACCGTCCGCTTGCTGGAAGGCCTCGAAGATCAAGCGCAGTTTGTCGGCGGGGATGCCGATCCCCGTGTCCGTAACGGAGAAAGCGAT
>JAXDJP010000045.1:0-3200 GCA_034665645.1 Actinomycetota bacterium
CGGAAGTTCGGGAGGCGACCCGCTCTCGCGCTCGGACGGGCTGGGGTACTACGGCTTCAACGAACGCATGGATCTCAGCGTGCGCGGCGAGCTCTCGGACGATCTGATGATGAGGGTCAGGTCCTCGGCCCCCGCGTTGTGGCGCGGAGCGCTGTTCGACACTTACGACGGCAGGTCGTGGGTCGGAGATCAAGAGAACCCCCAGCCCATCCCCGGAGAAGCGCCGTTCAACTACCCGATCGAGTTCCGGTCGACGGGGCCTCGTGCGACCATCTCCCAGACCTTCTATATAGAGAGCGAACAACCGAACGCGATCTTCGCCGCCGGCCAACCCGACCAGGTGTGGCACGAAGGCTCGGTGAGCATCGACAGTCTCGGTGCTTTGCGTACCGAATCGACCCTTACCCCCGGAACGGTCTACAGCGTCATCTCCACCAGGGGGGCCGCGACGCCGGCTGAGCTACGCAGCGCTCCTCCCCGGGAGTTGCCGCCGAACCTGCAGCGATATCTCCAGCTCCCCTCGGCTCTTCCCGCTCGGGTCGGGGAACTCGCTCGCAAGATAACGGCCGGTGCTTCGAGCCCCTACGACAAGGTCAAGGCTATCGAGGCCTACCTCCGCAACAACTACCAGTACAGCTTGGATTCGCCGGTGCCTCCGGAGGGTCGAGACGCCGTCGACCATTTCCTCTTCGACACTCGCGTGGGTTTCTGCGAACAGTTCGCGTCCGCGACGACGGTCATGTTGAGGAGCCTCGGCATACCTAGTCGAGTTGCCGTCGGCTACACCACTGGGAAACGCAACCCTTTCACCGGTTACTACGAGGTACGCGCCAGCGACGCTCACAGTTGGGTCGAGGTCTGGTTCCCGACCTACGGGTGGTACGAGTTCGACCCGACGTTCGACGTGCCACCGGCCAACTTGGAGCTGGCCGATACCTTCCCGATAGCGCGGCTCCTCGGTTTTCTCGCCGAGCACCTGGCGCCGTTGTTGCCGGGCGGCGGGGGAGGCGTACTCCGTTACGCGCTGCTCGTCGTTCTGGCGGGGACGGCCGGCGTCGGGCTATGGATCGTCGCTCGAAAGATGCGTAGACCCATACGTGTGGTTCCGACACCCTTACCCCCGACTCCCGTCGCGCGCGCGTTCCACCGGCTTGAGGAGGCCCTGCGGATCGGGGGAACCCCGCGCCCTCCATCGGAGACCGCGGCGGAAACGATCACTCGAACCTCGCGCGCTACCGGGGTGCCGATCGAGGTCGCGGTCGCTTCGTTCGAGAAGGAGTGTTACGGACCAACGGGGGCCGATCCGGACGAGACCATTACCGCGGTCGACGAGCTTCGCCGCCTGTCAGAGGCCACCCGAGCGACATCTTTGTAACGAGCGACCCTCAAAAGGTCGCTGCGCGTTACAGAGAACTATCGGAAGAAGGCGCTTCGGAGGATTCATCGTTCCGGCGAGGAGACGAAGGGCGCCGTCGGCCCCTACGCCGCGAGCGAGTGATCCGATCGCGGCCGGACCTCTTGGATTCGTAGAGCGCCTCGTCGGCCGCTTTGATCAGTGACGTGAGATCGGACGCGTGGTTCGGGAACGTTGCAACCCCCGCGCTTGCCGTCAGGGGGCCCACGGTCTCGATCTGACCCACCAGCGCGCGGAGTCGTTCGGCGACCGGCAGAGATTCCTTAGGCGAGCACGAGGGCAGGATCACGGCGAATTCCTCGCCGCCGTAACGCGCTGGGGTGTCGAAGTCTCGTGACGCCTCCGACAAAGTCTTCGCCACGAGCTCCAAGACCTGGTCGCCCGCCTGATGGCCGTACGTGTCGTTGAAATTCTTGAAGTGATCGACGTCCAGCATCATCAGAGTCACCTGGTCCCCATTGCGCTGAGCGCGGGACAGCTCTTTCTCGAGGACCTTCTGGAACGTGCGCCTGTTGGCAAGACCCGTCAATGCATCGGTGTCGGCCATCGTGCGAACCGTTCGCATCAGTCGTCTGTTTCTCAACGCGAGGGCACCCAGGTTCGCGAATTGACCCATCGTCAAGACCACGTTGCGGTGGATGCGCGTCATCGGGCCGCCGCCGTGCTCGACCACCAAGAAGCCGACCGAGTCGTTCTCGGCGAACAAGGGGAGGACGATCACGTTCCGAGCGAACGGCAGAAGCGTCGCCAGCCTTCGATCCGCGCCTTCCTCCAGTTTCTTAACGAGCTGTGGTTCGCGCGTCTCCTCGGCCAGCTTGATCACGGCGTCGATCCCTTGCCCCAGATCTACGGGTTGACCCGGCCCCCGGTACGCGAGGATCCCGCTTCCCTCGGAGGTCGGCTCCAAGACCAGGCCGCGCTTCAAACCGAACGTCGAGCACACGTATTCGAGAAGCGCCTCAGCCACCGCGTGACTCTCCGACTCGCCTTCGAGCCGGCCGGCCATCGCGGCAAGGGATTCGGATTCCAGCTTCCTGCGGCGGAGGTCCCGTTCGTTGAGCGACGAGAAGGCGGCGGTTCCCAACGCGACCAACCAGAAAGTGATCACATTGAAGACGGAGTTCCGATCGAAGCTCGGGTCGCCCACACGCGGCCCCCCCTGCACCGGCGCCAATATCTCTGCGGCTTGCGCGTAGTAAACGACGAAGAACAAGAGCGAGTGCCACAAGGCGATCTTCAGGCCCGACCGGTACGAGGCGAGGAGCGTGACCGCGATCAGGTGCAGGTAAACGAGGAAGCGAAGAGGAGAATCCGCCCCGCCGGTCACGTAAACGACCCACGCTAGGTAGATGCCGTCGATCAAGAGCATCCCGCCGACGATCGCCGTCCGCGGCCGATCGCCGATCCGGCGGAGGCCTTCGGCAACCGCGGACAGGATCAAGTAGCCGGCGCTCAGGAGCGTTAGGTCGGTCAGGCTGGCGAGGATCGTTTCGTGGGCCAGAGCTCCCGATGCCAGAACGAACGCGGCAAACGCTACGCGAAGTGCTTGGAGATAGCCCATGCGTTCGGCAAGCGAGACGATCTCGCCGGGCGCCGCATTGATTCCCGCGCGAGACGGGGCTGTGCTCATGAGCTAACTATCGCGAACTGTTCATCTGAAGCTCAAGAGATCTTGCTCTGAGCTGATCGGGGCCAGTGCGAACTTGACGTCCTTGCCGTCGAGGCGGTTCTGCAAGAGGACGAATCCGATAACCAGCGCCATGAGGATCAGGGGGAAGGCGAACCG
>JAXDJP010000046.1:0-3395 GCA_034665645.1 Actinomycetota bacterium
CAGTTCGAGGGCTGCGGCCTCCCCCTGCCTCGGCCGGGACACTCCTTTCTTCGCCTGATCTATCGTGCTGTGATCGCCGATAGGAAGGAAGCTCGTGGGCAAGCTGTTCGGAACGGACGGGATAAGAGGGGTCGCCAACGCCGACCTCACTCCCGATCTGGTGCTCGCGGTCGGCCGCGCTGCCGGGTACGTGCTGGGTGCCGCGGGGGCCGACGTCGTTGTTGGTCGCGACACTCGCATCTCCGGTCCGATGCTAGAAGGCGCGCTCGTTGCGGGGCTTTGCTCCGCCGGCGCGAACGTCCGCACGATCGGGATCCTCCCCACACCGGGGATCGCTTTCCTCACGGTCGACTCGGGAGCGGCGGGGGGAGCCGTCGTATCGGCGTCGCACAACCCCGTCCCCGATAACGGCGTGAAGTTCTTTTCACCGTCCGGGATGAAAGTGACGACCACCCTCGAGGATCAGATCGAGGAACTCCTCTCCGATCCTCGCACCGACCTTCCCCGCGGCGAGGGTGTGGGAACAGTGACGCCACTCGCCGACGGGACGGAGCGATACCTCGAGCATCTATCGGGCACGTTGCCACGAAAGCTGGATGGTTTGAAGGTCGCGCTCGATTGTGCGTACGGCGCGGCGTGGGATGTGGCCCCGCGCGCGTTCAAAGAGGCTGGTGCCGACGTCGTTGCGATCAACAACGCGCCCGACGGCACGAGGATCAACGTCGACTGCGGCTCCACGTCTCTGCAGGCACTGTCGCGTTTGGTCGTCGAAAAGGGAGCAGACGTCGGCTTCGCGTTCGACGGCGACGCCGACAGAGTCTTGGCTTGCGACGAGCATGGGCGACAGATCGACGGGGACCGGATCATCGCTCTTTGCGCGATCAGCCTGCACGATGGCGGTGCGTTGAAGGGCGACGTCGTGGTGGTCACCGTCATGACGAACCTGGGATTCCGGCGCGCACTCGAAGCGAGAGGTATCGAAGTGATCGCGGCCCCCGTTGGCGATCGACACGTAGCGGAGGCGATGCTCGATCGCGGAGCCGTGCTCGGCGGGGAGCAGTCGGGCCACGTCATCTTTTCGGATCACGCGACCACCGGCGACGGCGTTCTGACGGGACTCCAGGTCGCGGCCGCCATCAAGGATTCTGGCACGCCGCTCTCCGCCACGGGGTCCCTCTTCGAAGAGGTGCCCCAGGTCCTTCTGAACGTGCGAGTCGCTCACCGGGAGCGGCTGGAGGAGGCGACCGAGCTCTGGGAGGAGGTCGCTAGGGCCGAGGAGTCTTTGGGAGAGGACGGCCGGGTCCTGCTGCGGCCCTCCGGGACCGAACCGCTGGTGCGAGTGATGGTCGAGGCCGTGGCCCCCGGGAGGGCCGAAAAAGTGGCCTCGGACCTAGCCTCCCTGGTCGAAAAGCACCTTTCCTGACTCTTCTCAGGCGGGCGAAACGCCGATATCCTGTAGGTGAGAGGAAGCAGTACCCAGTCCGGATCTAGCGCCAGGACTCGCCGTTAGGAGGCGGTGAGTCGACGAGGTAGGGGATCTCGGAGACGGAGACGATCTAGAGCTCCGTCACTCGGCGGGTGACCCTCGGCCGGCTACGGTCGTGACGGTGTCGACAAACCCCGGGAGCGATCTCGGGACACAAACCGGCTCCGATGTAGCTCCTCTCCCAACCGACGCCGTGAGCGCGCGCTCGACTCTCGCAGCGCGTGCTGCCGGCGACTGAAGGGAGATATCTATGTGTGGAATCGTCGGCTACGTCGGCGAAGACCAGGCGTTGCCCGTCTTGCTGGACGGCATGCGAAAACTCGAGTACCGCGGCTACGACTCTTCGGGCGTTGCGGTCATCGGTCCGTCCGGCGTCTCCGTATCCCGGAAGGCCGGACGACTGCAAGAGCTCGAGCGCGAACTCGAGGGTTCGGAACTAGAGGGGTCGACCGGCATCGGCCATACGCGGTGGGCGACACACGGTGCACCGACGGACGCGAACGCCCATCCGCATCGCGATTGCACCGGGAAGCTCGCGCTCGTTCATAACGGGATCATCGAGAACCACGACGTGTTGCGGAAGCGGCTGGTCGAACAAGGGCACGAGTTCGTCTCCGAAACCGATACCGAAGTCGCGGCGCATCTGATCGAGTCCTTGATGGACGAGTCCGGCGGTGACCTCACAAAGGCAGTCCTTGGTGCGGTCGCCGTTCTCGAAGGCGCCTTCGCGATCGTATGCGTTCACGCCGATCAACCAGATGTGATCGTGACGGCGCGCAAGGATGCGCCGATCATCGTGGGGGCGGGCAACGGGGTTGGACTTGTGGGCTCGGACATCCCCGCGCTCCTGGGGTTCATGCGCGACGTGATCCCTCTGGACAATCGTCAGGTCGCGGAGGTCCGAGCCACGGGCGTTCGAGTCCTCGACTTCGACGGCAATGAGGTCGACGTCACGCCCGTGCACATCGACTGGGATCTCGCCGCCGCCGAGAAGGGCGGCTACGAGGACTTCATGTTGAAAGAGATCCACGAGCAGCCTGAAGCCGTCCGGAACACCATGCGCGGTCGGGTGGATGAAAACGACCACATCGTTTTGGACGAGGTGCATTGGGATACCGAAACGCTTCGGCGCGTCAACAAGATCGTCATCGTCGCGTGCGGCACGTCCTTCAACGCAGGGATGGCCGCGAAACACGCGATCGAGCACTGGACCCGGATACCCGTCGAACTCGACCTCGCGTCGGAGTTCAGATACCGCGACCCGGTGCTCGACGAGACCGGGATGGTCATCGGGATCACTCAGTCCGGCGAGACCGCGGACACGCTCGCAGCGATCCGCTTCGCCAAGGAGATGGGTGCGAAGGTCGTTGCGGTGACGAACGTTGTCGGTTCGTCGATCACCCGCGATGCGGACGCCGTCCTGTTCACGCACGCAGGGCCCGAGATAGGCGTGGCCGCGACGAAGACGTTCTTGGCGCAACTGGTGGCACTCAACCTGCTCGCCCTTTATCTGGCGCAGGCTCGCGGATCTATGTCGTCGGAGAAGATCGCCGAGACCATCGCGGCGATGAGCCTTCTTCCGGATCAGATAACCGAGCTATTGCAGACGAAGGACGAGATGGCCCTCGCCGCAAAGAGGTATGCGGACGCCCGTGACTTCATCTTCATCGGTCGTGGCGTCGGTACCGCGGTCGCGATGGAAGGAGCTCTCAAACTGAAGGAGATCTCCTACATCCACGCTGAGGGATACGCGGCGGGCGAGCTTAAACACGGCGCGATCGCCCTCTTGCAAGAGGGCGTGCCCGTGGTAGCCACGCTAACGGGGCATCGTCTCTACGAGAAGATGTTGGCGAACGTCGAGGAGGTGCGGGCGCGCGGTGCGTCGACGATCGTGATCGCTCCGCAGGGC
>JAXDJP010000047.1:0-2733 GCA_034665645.1 Actinomycetota bacterium
AAGGAGAGGTTTCCGCGGCGATCCTGTGCTTGCTGCGGGAGGGGCTCGCCCAGGGTTCCACCGAAGCCGAGACGGCTCTGGCGCTGCAAGGCCTCGGCTCCTACCCCATCGTGCGGGACGCGAACGATGACGTTCGCCGTGAATGGATCCCGCGCGTGGCACGCGGCGAGGCCGTGGCCGCTTTCGCTCTGACGGAACCCGACGCAGGCAGCGACGCCGGACACCTGACCTTGCGCGCGAACAAGGCCGATGGCGGTTTCGTTCTCAACGGTCGGAAGAAATGGATCTCGAACGCGCCCGAGGCCGATATCTATACGGTCTTCGCGCGCACGACCGAAGGAGCGGGAACCCGCGGCGTCACCGCGTTCGCCGTCCCCGGCGACACCGAGGGCGTCGGGGGGGAGCGCCTGGACCTGTTGTCACCTCACGCCATCGGGACTGTGGACCTACAAGACGTATTCGTTCCCGACGATCACGTCGTGGGTGAGGTAGACAAGGGCTTCGGCGTGGCGATGCGAACGCTCGATCTCTTCCGACCGAGCGTCGGCGCCTTTGCGGTGGGCATGGCCCAGGCGGCGCTCGATGCAGCGGTCGCCTACAGCGGAGAACGCGAGTCATTCGGGAAACCGCTGCGCGACTTCCAGGCGGTATCCCACCAGCTGGCCGAGGCTGCGGCGCGCACCAAGGCGGCTCGCATGCTCGTCTACGATGCGGCCGGCGCATACGACACGGGAGAACCGGTCACCAAAGCCGCCGCGATCGCAAAGCTCTACGCGACCGAAACGGCTCAGTTCGTGATCGACGTCGCGATGCAGGTCTTCGGAGCGCGAGGACTCGAGCGGGGACACCTTTTGGAGCACCTATACAGAGAGGTCCGCTCCACCCGCATCTACGAGGGCACGTCGGAGATCCAACGCGAGGTGATAGCGCGGGAGCTCTACCGCTAGCTGTTCTCCGGGATCACCGCGGTGCATACGAGTTCCACCTTGGCCTCGGGATCGAAGAGCTCCACGACGCCGAATAGCGCCGTCGCCGGGTAATGACGACCGAAGACATCGCGATACGAGTCGCCGATAAGCGACAGCGAATCTCGATAAGCCGCGACGTCCGTGACGTAGATCTGCATCGACACGATGTGCTCTGGTTTCCCTCCCGCGGCGTCCAGCGCGACCGATACATTCGAGGCCGCCTGCCGGAACTGCTCCGCCATCCCGGGCCCCACGATCCTCCCGGCCGAGTCGTGTCCCGCTTGACCTCCGAGATACACGGTGCGCCCTTGCGCCGCCACGACCGCGTGAGAGAACCCGACAGGAGCCGCGAGCGAATCGGGGTTCAGGATCTGGTGGGGGCCGGTCACCGGCCCGTCCATTTCGGCTTCCTACCCTCGTTGAACGCTTTGTAGAACTCGGCGTGATCGACACTCGTCATCAGAAGCGCCTGCGTCATGGCCTCGAGTTCGATCGCGCCGGACAGATCCATGTCGAGCTCCCGCGACAGGAGGGCTTTGGTATTCGCGTAAGCGAGCGTGGGGCCGGAGCCGAGCTTCATCGCAAGCTCGTCCGTGGCCGCGCCTAAACCCTCGTCATCGACAACCGCGTACGCGAGTCCGAGACGATCACATTCGTCCGCGTTCAGGCTCTCGCCAAGGATCAACAATTCCGTGGCCTTGGAGAGACCGACCATGCGCGGGAGCAGGTACGCAGAGCCCATGTCCGCGCCGGCGAGACCGACCTTCGTGAACAGGAACGCAAGCGAGCCCGAGCGGGCGAAGAGGCGGAAGTCGGCGGCTAAGGCGATCACCGACCCGGCCCCCGCAGCTATCCCGTTCACCGAAGCGATGATCGGGATCGGACACTCGCGCATCCCTTGCACGACGGCTCCGGTCATCCGAGTGAAGTCGAGAAGATCCCCGCTTTCTTTCTTGAGCAGCTCGCCGATGATCTCGTGCACGTCCCCGCCGGAGCAGAAACCCCTTCCGGTCCCCGTGATGACCAGCACGCGCACATCGTCGCGATGAGGTAGTTCGCGGAGCAGATCGCGCAGGTCCGCATAAACGTCGAACGTGAGCGCATTCAGCTTGTCCGGACGATCGAACGTCAGTCGCGCGATCCCATCCGACACTTCGAAACGGAAGTACTTCCAATCGTCGGTGAAACCCGGGGTCGCACGGAACGGAGACATCAGCGATACGCCGCCAGGCCGGTGATCGCTTCCCCGAGGATCAGGGTGTGGATCTCACTGGTCCCCTCGTAGGTGAGAACCGATTCGAGGTTGTTCATGTGCCGGATGATCGGATACTCGAGCGTGATCCCATTCGCGCCGAGGATCGTTCTCGCCTCCCTCGCTATCGCCAGTGCCTCGCGCACGTTGTTGAGTTTGCCAAGGCTGACCTGTTGCGGCGCCAGCTTGCCGTCGTCTTTCATTCGCCCGAGGTGCAGCGCCAGCAGCGTTCCCTTACTCAACTCGACCAGCATGTTGACGAGCTTCTCTTGGGTCAACTGGAACGACCCGATCGGTCTGTCGAATTGTTGGCGCGTCTTGGCATACTCGAGCGCCGTGAGGTAACAGGAGCGAGCGGCCCCCATGGCGCCCCACACGATGCCGAAGCGCGCTTCGTTCAAACAGGAGAGGGGGCCGCGCATGCCGGTCACCCCCGGAAGAACCGCGTCGGCGGGGAGTCTGCAATCGTCGAGGATCAACTCGGAGGTTACCGACGCTCGTGGCGAAAGCTTG
>JAXDJP010000048.1:0-5338 GCA_034665645.1 Actinomycetota bacterium
CCACCATCCGCTCGAGCGGGATGCATGCTCCGGCGTTGCCCTTCTCGAGCTCGCCGCCATAGACGTCTTCAAAGCTCTTCCACACTCCGCTGAGGGGAACTCGGTCTTGCGGACGGCGCGGCCCGGCGAGACTCGGAACCACTTCCCCGAGGTCCAGTTCCAACGTCTCCGTGAAGGAGGGATCCGGAGTGTCGTTGGTGCGGAACATCCCCTGTTCCTTCGCGTAACGCTCGACGAGATCGATGAGCGCTTCGTCGCGCCCGGTGAGACGAAGGTAGGTAAGCGTTTGTTCGTCGATCGGGAAGAGGCTCGCGGTGGCTCCGTACTCCGGAGCCATGTTCGAGATCGTTGCGCGATCCGCAACGGCGAGGTTCCCAACCCCGTTCCCGTAGAACTCGACGAACTTCCCGACGACCCCATGCTTGCGAAGGATCTCGGTAACCGTAAGTACGAGGTCGGTCGCGGTGACTCCCGTGCGGAGTTCTCCCGTGAAGCGGAAGCCCACGACCTTCGGAGTCAGCATCGGAAGGGGTTGACCCAGTACCGCGGCCTCGGCCTCGATCCCTCCGACGCCCCACCCCAGGATGCTGAGGCCATTGATCATCGTCGTGTGCGAGTCGGTGCCGACAAGGGTGTCCGGGATCGCTAGGTCCTGGCCATCGAGCTCGAGCGTCCGCACCACTTGCCCCAGGTACTCGAGGTTGACCTGGTGCACGATGCCCATCCCTGGGGGAACGACACGGAAGCCGGCGAACGCTTGCTGAGCCCATCGCAAGAGTGAATAACGCTCGTGGTTCCGCTCGTACTCTCGCTCGACATTGATCGCGAACGCGCCGTCACTACCGAAGGCGTCGACCTGAACGGAGTGATCGATGACGAGGTCGACCGGAACGAGAGGATCGACCTTGGCCGGGTCCCCGCCCTCGCGCGCGATCGCAGACCTCATCGCGGCCAGGTCCACTACCGCCGGGACACCCGTGAAGTCCTGGAGGATGACGCGCGCCGGTACGAACGCGAACTCCTTGTCGTCCAGCGGTTTCTGCCCCCACAGTCCGAGGAAGTTGACGTCGTCCTCCGAAGCGAAGGGAGTGCCGGCAGAACGCAGCAAGTTCTCCAGCAGGACCTTGATCGTCATCGGCAATCTCTCGAGGTCGGTGAGTTCCTCGTCCGCTAGACGCTGCAGCGAGTAGAACGCGATGTCCCCACCGGCGGTCGCGAGCGAGCGACGCGCGCCGAAAGGCCCCGAGGAGCTTGCCGTCATCTCGGCCCCCTTTACTTGTTACTTAGTTCGGGGCACTGCTCGACGAACTGTGCTTGCACGTCTGAGGGAGCGTCCTTCAATTGGTCGCACAGCTCGGACATGTCGGTCCCGCTCGGCATCGTTGCGGATCCGGCTTCCGTCGACGAGCTGACGCTGCCCATCATTCCTTGGACAACCTCTTTGAGGTCGACGGGGACGGCTCCATCAGGAACCTCGACATCGTCGTCGAACGCGTCGAGCGTGAGGCGAACCGCTAACGAGTCGACGCCTTCGGGGATGTCGGCGTTCTCATCGAGGGCGGCTAGCTGCATGAAGTCGAATTCGATCTGCTTGACCGTGTCGTCTGCGACCCAGATGTCGATCTTGAGATCGGTATCGGGGACTTGGTCGGCCGACGGAAGTTGCCCCACGGGAAGACCACCGGACAGTGCCCCAAGGTCGCCGCTGATCGCGCTGTAGAACGAGCGCAAGTTGACGGATGCGACGAGGTGGTCGCCCACGTCGTCGCTGCCTTCGTTCGTCACGGTCGCACTGTCGTCGAGAGCTTTGGACAACGCGTCGGCCGCCTTTTGCTGCAGCTTGGTGTCGGCAGAAGGACTGGCTCCAGAGAACTGCTGGAGCAGTTCCTTGGCGCCTTCGAGCGACATCCATTTGCCGTCGGCGAGCGCCTCGACCCAGTCGAGTCCCTGGGCCTTTCCTTGCTCCACGAACTGGTCGATGTCTCCGGCCTCCGCTCCGAAGACGTCGGAGATCCCTCGGACATCGGCCCGGACGTAGAAGTTCTGGTCCACCGACCTGATCTCCACTCCATCGGTGCCGGCGATGTCGAGGAGGAACTGGAAGCTCGAGTTCTCCGGCGAGTCGCCCTTAGCCGAGACCGTGAGTGACGAGTCGAGGATCTGCTGCGCTTGATCGTCGGTCAGCGCACCCTCGGACGCTGCCTTCAGCGACTCGGGAGTCGACTGCAGGGTTAGCGTGAGCGTCTGGCCGTCTGAATTCGCCACGTTTTCGAGGGCGCTCTGCAAGGCCCCCTTGGGATTATCCGCGGGATCGGGCCCGGAACCGCCACCACAGCCGGCGAGTAGTAGAGCGGCCGCAGCCAGGACACAAAGGAAACGTCGCACGAGAACCTCCAGAAGTTGACTGGAGTCGATTCTACGTCCTGGGGGTTGGTTCCTTAGAGCCTGCTTTGAAGGGTGCCGAACCTCAGGGGAGGTCGTTAACGACTCCCGCGATGTCCTTCTTTATCCCCGTATAGAAGGGGATCTCCACCTGCGTGTAACGGCGAGCTTCGGTGGCCCTCAGACGGCGAAGCAATTCCACGATCCGCTCGGGTCCATCCGCTTCGAAGGTGAGGATCCACTCCCAATCCCCCAAGCCGAAGGCGCTCGTGGTGTTGGCCCACACATCGTCGAACTCGCGCCCGGCCCCCCCGTGCTCGCGCAGGATCTGGTTCCTTTCCTGCGGATCGAGGAGGTACCACGCCGGCGTCCGAACGTACGGGTAGATGCAGCAGTACTTCTTCGGTTCTTTGCCTTGCACGAAAGCGGGCAAGTGATCTTTTGCGAACTCGGCCGGTCGCACGATCCCGAGGAACTGGTCGGTCTGGGTGAGGGCTCGGCCGACCTGGGTGCGGCGGAATGCGACGAGCAGGTCCTGGATGTCGTCGGCAGACCGGGCTATCCACCAGAAGAAAAGGTCCGCATCCGCGCGGAAACCTGCGGTGGAGTACGCGCCGCGCATCTCGACCCGATCGCTCCACTCTTCGAAGAGCGAGCGGACCTCCTTGATGGCGACCTCGCGGTCGTCTCCCAGGACGCCGGGGACGGCGCGCAGCACCGGGTACCCCGCGAATATCACTTCTTCGGTCATGTCGTCACCTTAACTTGGCCCCGCGGCGCTGCTCGAAGCACCGCTGTCGCGGCCCGGCGCCCTTGAGCGATGCAATCCGGGACGCCGGATCCTCTGAAGTCTGCCCCGGCGACGGCGACGCCGGGAGCCCCTCGCTCGAGAGCACTTTCGATCGCGGACACGGTGTCGAGGTGACCGACTTCGTACTGAGGAAGACCATCTACCCAGCGCGTGACCACTGCGTCGGAGGGAAGAGCCGACGACCTGAGGAGGAGGCCGATCTCCCGGGTGGCGGCATGGATCAGGGCTTCGTCGGTTTGCTGGAGGGCCGGGTCGCGCCCGGCTCGACCGATGAAGCATCGAACGACCGAGGTATCAGATGGTGTCGTGTGGCGCCACTTGGTCGACCACCACGTGCCCGCCGACAGCGTCAAACCTGCTGAAGTCGGAACCAGGAAGCCGCTCGCGTCCTGGGGCAACGTCAGATCTGCAACCGGATAGGCGAGCGTGATGACGGCTACCGACGCGCGCGCTATGGAATTGAGGGCCGGAGCCGCTTCCGGACAGACACCGGACACGAGTCGTGCCCCTTCCGTCGCTGGTAACGCTAGAACCACACCGTTGGCCTGAAGCGTTTCTCCGAATTCGGTGGTCACGTTGTAGTCGTGGTCTTGATCGCTGGAGAGTCGGGTGACGCGCGTCGCGGTTTGAACCTTCGCTCCTTCGAGAGCGTTCGCGAATGCTTCCACGATGGTCGACATCCCGTCCTTCGGCGCCAGGAACAAGGGACCCGAGCGGCCCCCACCGGCGGCTCTCCGCAACCCACGCATCACGCTTCTTCCCCTGCGCGCCGCGGCGTTGACCTGGGGCAAAGCGGCGGCGAGGCTCATGCGGTTCGGATCACCCGCGCGCGTCCCGGCGAGCAGGGGATCGACCAACGCGTCCAACACCTCTCGCCCGAACCTTCTCGTGAGAACGTCACCGACGCTCGCGTCCGGACCCTTGAGGGGGCCGAAAAGGACGAGATCTCCGAGTGCGCGCACTCTTCCTCGCGGCGACAGACCTTTCGTCCCGAGCGCGGCACCGATGGTGATCGGGATGCCCATGACGTTGCGAGTAGGGAGTCCGTACAGTCGCTCGCCGTCCCATACCTGTCCGCTGAAGATCGACGGAGCGACGAGTTGATCCTTCAGGTCCAACTCGTCCATCAACTCCAGCATCGCGGGATCGCGCGCTAGGAAAGAATCTGCGCCCGCCTCGATCCGGGCCCCCGCGAACTCCTGGGTGTGCAGCTTTCCGCCCAACCGTTCGGAACTCTCGAGGACGATGATCTCCGCATCTTCGGCCGCGCGACTCAGTTCGTAGGCAGCGGCGAGGCCGGTGATCCCTCCGCCCACTACGACGTAACGGGCGCGGGGGTGCTGGGTCACGCGTTCTGTGCGAGCTCGGTCTTCACCACGTCGGCGAGGATGTCGAGGAACGCCGGGTCGTCGTTCGGTGAGCGAGTGCGCACGAGTTCGATGCCGAGGTCGTCCGCGAGGTTCTTCGCTTCGATGTCAACGTCGAAGAGGATCTCGAGGTGATCGGCGACAAAGCCGGCGGGACAGATGATGACGCCTTGGGTACCGTCCGCTGCAAGTTCTCTCACGATGTCGAGGATGTCGGGCCCGATCCACGGGTCGGCCGTCCGTCCTGCGCTTTGCCACCCGATCCGCCACTTCGCGAGGCCGAGTTTGTCGGCAACGGCTGCGGCCGTCTCACGGAGTTGGTCGGGATAGGGATCGCCACCGGCAAGGATCTTCTCCGGAAGGCTGTGGGCTGAGAACACTACCGTCGCCTCATCCGGGGTCGCTTTAGACAACTTTCTCTGCGCCTCGGCGACGCGCTGCGCAAGGAGTTCGATGAATCCTTCGTGCAAGTGCCAGCTCTTGACTACGCGCAGCGATCCCGACCACCCGAGTTCTCGTGCGGCCACCTCCGCGCGCCGTTGGTAGTCGCCGACGCTCATCTTCGAATAGTGCGGCGCCAAGACCAGGCCCACCGCTTCATCGACCCCGTCTTTGGCCATCAGCGCGACCGCGTCCGGGATGAATGGATCGACGTGCTTGTAGCCGACGTACGTGGTGATGCCGGTTCGCTCTTCGATCCCTCGAGCCTGCGCCTCGGTGATCTCGAGAAGAGGTGAGTGGCCGATCGCTCGGTAGCGCTCGGTCAGTTCGTGCAGCA
>JAXDJP010000049.1:0-2806 GCA_034665645.1 Actinomycetota bacterium
TCCGGGTCGTACTGCTCGGATAGAAGCCCAACGTCATTAGCGAGGCCGACGAGGTTCTCGAACATCGCTCGCGCGTCGTCGACGCGGCCCACCAAAGCTAGGCAATCCACCAACCAGAAACTGCACAGCAAGAAGACACCCTCACCCGGCGGGAGCCCGTCGGACGCGACCGTCGAGTCGTAACGAAGGACGAACCCACCGCGCATGAGATCTTTCTCGATCGCCTCGATCGTCGCTTTCATGATCGGGTCGGTTGCCTCGATGAAGCCAACGAGAGGAAGCATCAAGAGACTCGCGTCTAGGTCACGCGACTCGTACGAACGGACGAACACGCCTCGCTCCGGATCGATGCCGCGATCGAGTACTTCGGCGCGGATCGCATCGCGCGTGGCCCGCCACCTCTCGAGAGGACCCTCCCTGTCGAAACGCTCTACCGCCTTGATGCCGCGGTCGATGGCGACCCAGGCCATCACCTTGGAATGGACGAAGTGCTCTCGGCCCGACCGAACCTCCCAGATGCCGTCGTCCGGCTCCTGCCAGTTCGTACAGATGAAATCGATGATGTGCCGCTCGAGATCCCACCCCTCGACAAGCTCCGCGACGCCCGCCGTCCGAGCCGAATGGAACGAGTCGATCACCTCCCCGTAGACATCCATCTGGAACTGCTCGACCGCGGCATTGCCAACGCGTACCGGCTTGGAGCCCTCGTAACCCTCGAGCCAATCCAGTTCGTACTCGAGCAACCTCCTATTGCCCTTGACGCCGTACATGATCTGGAGGTCCTGCGGATCGCCGGCCACCGCGCGAAGCAGCCAATCGCGCCACTCGACGGCCTCAGCCGTGTAGCCCTGGCGCAACAACGTTTCGAGGGTGAACGTGGCATCGCGCAGCCAGCAATAGCGGTAGTCCCAGTTCCGCACGCCGCCGATCTCTTCGGGAAGAGAAGTCGTAGCGGCCGCCACGATGCCTCCCGTGGGCGAGTACGTAAGAGCCTTCAAAGTCAGCAGGCTGCGTACGACCTGCTCGCGCCAGGGTCCGTCGTATGCGCACCGCGATGCCCAATCCCTCCAGAAGTCGTCGGTTCGCCGCACGAGTTCCTCGCAGTCCTCCGGGAAGGTCGGGATCTCGATCTCGACGTGCGACGGGTGATGCGCCGCAAGAAAGATGGCGGACTCACCCGGCCGGACCGAAAAAGAAGCGGTGACTCGAGCGCCGTCGAGTGTCACCGGCACGCTCGCCCTCAGATCCAGTGCGTCCGGCCCCCCCACCGCCTCGATCGCCTCATCGTGAGGACGCATCCACGGAACGACATTTCCGTAATCGAACCGCGGCGAATACTCCATCCCGAAAGGGACTTCGCCTTCGAGCCCGCGGACGATACGGACGACGACGTCGTGGGGAGCGATCTTGCGCGGGTCCGTCGGGTCGACGTGATCCTCGATCGGCAGACAGTCGATCGTCACCGCGCGGCCTTCGCCGGTCTCCCACGTGGTTTCGAGGACCATGCTGTCCTCTCGATAAGTCCTGGTCGACGTGGCCGGCCCTCGTGGCGCGACCACCCAGCGCCCTCCCCGATCCTCGTCGAGCAGGGCCGCGAAGCACGCGCTCGAATCGAAGCGCGGGAGGCACAGCCAGTCGATGGAACCGGCCCGCGACACGAGTCCGGCGGAGTGCGTGTCTCCTATGAGCGCGTAGTCCTCGATCCGCGGATAAGCGATCTGACGACCTCCTCCAGCAAAAGACGGCGAAGGGGGTTTCTTACTACGCATTTCCTCGTATTTACCCGTGCCCGGTGCCGGGCTGGAATTGAGTTGCAGTCTTAACGGTTCCTGAGAATGGCGAGGCGCCTACGTAGATGAGGTGAACTCCACTTGAGTATCTCGAGCGACAGCTTGCGCGACACGGCGAAGCACGCTCTCGCCGGCACCTCTATGCCCGATATGTCGGTCTCGAGCCGGGCGATAACCCTCCCCCTAAGCCACGCAAGAGCGTGTGACCCGCGGGTCGCCGGGAACAAGGCGGCGAATCTGGCGCGCGCCGCTGTGGCCGGACTCCCGACCCTCCCAGGATTCGTCATCACCGCCGAGGCGTGCGGCGACATCCAGAAGCTGTCGTCGCTGGGCCACCTCGACCCCGATCGTTTGTCTCTGTTGCAGGCAGCGTGGGAGGTGCTGTCCCACGACGGCGCGAGGGCGGTCGTGGTGCGGTCTTCTTCCTGGGAGGACGCGGAGGGCTCGTCGATGGCGGGACGTTTCGTCTCCGTCTTGGGCGTTCGCACGTGGGCCGAGTTCGTACACGCGGTTGAAGGTGTGATCGCGTCGGGCAACATCATCGACCTGGGAGACGCGCCGCATCGGGTGTCCATGGCGGTTCTGGTTCAGCCCGAGCTCGAAGCCGCGCGCGGAGGGATCATGTTCGGCGTCGATCCCCTCGACGGTCGCCGCGATCGTTTCCTCGTCTCGGTCGTAGACGGTGGCCCCGACCGACTCGTAGGGGGCCGGGAGGACGGGGTGCGATACAGATTGTCGACGAGAGGCCGCACGATCGAAGGTCCCGGCCGGGGAGACAAGAAGCTGCTGGGGTTCCGGCAGCGACGCGCTCTCGCCAACCTGGCACTCGATGCAAGCAGGACGTTCGCGGGCCCCCAGGACATCGAATGGGCGATCGATGGCGACGGCAAGTTGTGGCTCTTCCAGTCTCGGTCGGTCGCGGCATCGGGCTCGGAGATGTCGGGACCGCCGTTGGGACCCGGCCCGGTCGCGGAGACGTTCCCGACGCAACCGTCCCCCCTCGAAGAAGATCTGGG
>JAXDJP010000050.1:0-2711 GCA_034665645.1 Actinomycetota bacterium
CTGCCCGCGAAACCCCCCGGGAGCCCCAGCTTCGCGCGCGATGTCGCGCGTCTCGGCCGGTTGCGACCGATCGCCTCGGTTTGGTCGCGTACGCGCGCGATGGAGCCCTAGTGACCGTTCCGGTGTCGGGCGGCAAAGAAAGGGTGCTCGTGGCCGATGGGGTGAGGGCCGATGAACAGCATCCCGTCGCCTGGAGTCCCGACGGTCGCTGGATCGCGTACGGCTCGGGGATCCTGGTGTCGCCCTCGGGGCGCGTCTGTCGGCCGTTCGGCCTCCCCCTCCACGACTTCACATGGGCACCTCGCTCCCACGCGTTCGTCGGCCTGTCGGCTACCGGCGCTCTCTGGTGGCGCACGCAGGAGGGTCAAAAGGAAAGGGTCTTAACGGGGCCCTGGGGAGCATCGAGCTTCAGATTCGATCCCACGGGTCGCCGGCTCGCCATCTCTCGTATCAGGCGCCGCGGAGAGAAGGTCACCAGGTCGTCCCTCTGGACGCTCGATCTCGAGTCGGGTGCGCGGACGAAACTGGTCGACGAGAAGGAGTCGGCCTCCGCCCTGCGGGTCGCGGGGTGGTCTCCCGACGGCTCGTGGATCCTCTACTGGCGGGAGAACATCTCTGCGTCCCTCTCTGCCGACGGCGCTCCTCTGATGGCCGTGCCGGCGTCCGGGGGCGACCCCGTGAAGGTTCTCGAGTCGATGCTCCCGTATCGAGACTTCCTGACATGGTGCGAGGACGCATTGGTCGCGACCGCCGGCGGGGGCCGCGACATCACGAAAGGCAAGTACCTCGTTAGGGTGTCCGCTCCAGAATGGCAGGCGGTTCGCTTACGCAACACCGACACACAGCTGAAAAACGAATACTGGCCCTCCTGCGCGCCGAAGCCCTACGGTTCGTACGTCGCGGCAACCGCCTCTCCCGATCGTTTCGAGGACCGCGTCGGCACACTCCCTCGATCGATCCACTTCTTCACTCTCCAAGATCAGAATCGCGGGGGGTTTTCGCTCCCTCGTGAGGCGGCCGAATACCCACTCTGGGCAGAGCACGACCGTGGGACAACGATCACCTTGTTGTTCGTGTCGCGAGAGCGCGGCGGGGATCGCGCCGCCACGCTCTACCTACAGCGCGGCGAGGGGAGCACGGAAGTAGCGGAATTGGGTCCTGTGGATGGGTATTACGCGCACTACGACTACTCAAGCATCATGGATTGGTACCAACCCGGGCTTCTTCGTAATAAATGAGCGCACATGTGCGCGTGAAAATTACAAAAGTTAGATCTCCATGATGATCGGCAGGATCATCGGGCGCCGGCGGGTCTGATCCCACACGTATTGACCGAGGGCCCGGCGTGCGGCCTTCTTGATCGCGGACCACTCCGTGACCTTTTCGGCCTCGAGCTCGTGCAACGCGTCCCACACGAGATCGGCCGCGTCGTCCAGGAAATCGCGCGATTTCTCTTCGAACACGAATCCCCGGCTGATGAGGTCCGGGCCTGCAAGAACCTCGCCCGAGTGACCGTCGATCGTTATCACACAGATCAACACGCCGTCCTGCGCGAGCAGACGTCGGTCGCGAAGGACCGTCGGCCCCACATCCCCCACGCCGAGGCCATCGACCAGAACCATCCCGGCCCGCACCCGGTCACCGCGCGTGACCTTCCCCTTCTCTAGCTGGAGGACGTCGCCATCCTCGACGATCCTGATCGCCTTCGGCTCAACCCCTCGGCCTTCTGCGATCTTCGAGTGCAGCGCGAGTTGGCGATACTCGCCGTGAACCGGCGTGAAGTTCCGGGGCCGAACGGTATCGATCATCTCTGCGAGCTCGTCCGCGGCCGCGTGTCCCGACACATGGACGGCACTCGTTCCGGAGTGGAAGACCTCGGCCCCCGCCTTGTACAGGCCGTTGATGACTCGATGGACCGCGGATTCGTTGCCGGGGATCGGGCTGGCAGACAAGATCACCGTGTCGCCGGGCTCGATCCTCACGACCTTGTGCTCTCCCGCTGCGATCAGGGAGAGAGCGGCAAGGGGTTCTCCTTGGGACCCGGTGCAAACGAGCACGGTCTTGCCGGGTTTCGAATGTTCGATCTCACCGACGTCGATAAGCGCACCGTCCGAGACCTTCAGATGTCCTAGTTCCCGCGCTACTTCGACGTTGTTGATCATGGAGCGGCCGACGAACGCGACGCGGCGTCCCGTCGACTCGACTAATTCACACACCTGCTGAACGCGGTGAAGGTTCGAGGCGAAGCACGCGACGATGATCCGTCGATCGGCCGCCAGGAAGATCTCGCGGAGTTTCTCGCCCACGACCGCTTCGGACGGAGTCCGCCCCGGCCGCTCGGCGTTCGTCGAATCGGATAGCAAGAGGTCGACACCCTCATCGCCCAGTCGGCGGAACGCAGCCAGATCTGTCATCCGTCCGTCGATCGGAGTGGGATCGAGCTTGAAGTCACTCGTATGCAAGATGCGACCGCCGGCTGTATCTACGGCCACCGAGATCGAATCCGGGATCGAGTGAGAGACCGGGATGAAGTTGCACTCGAAAGGGCCGATACGACGCGATCCCGGAGCGGAGATCTCGTTGAACTCCGCCTTGACCCCCGACTCATCGAGCCTCTTGCGCGCGAAACCGAGGGTGAGAGGTGTCCCGAACACCGGAACCTCCACCTCTTTCAGGAACCAAGAGAGAGCCCCCACGTGGTCCTCGTGGCC
>JAXDJP010000051.1:0-12493 GCA_034665645.1 Actinomycetota bacterium
GCGCGCGAGAGCGGCGTGCCGGCGTCGTTCGTCGTAGCCACGACCGAGCTTTCGGAAGACGACGCGGTGGTTGCTCTCGCCCGGGACGAGGGGATCGACCATGTCCGGGGACCCGTCGAGGACGTCCTATCTCGGTTCCTGATGGCATCGGAGGGACGCGACGAGTCGGTCGTCATTCGCTTGACCGGAGATTGTCCGCTCTTGGATCCGGCTGTCATCGCGAGGACGGTTGCAGCGTTCGAATCTCAGGATGTCGACTATCTCAGTTCCACTCTGGAACGGACTCTCCCGCGCGGCCTCGACGTCGAGGTCTTCTCTGCATCTGCCCTCCGTCGCGCGGGAGAAGAAGCCGAAGGTGTCGATCGCGTGCACGTGACTTCTTACCTGTACCGACATCCCGAACGATTCCGCGTTGCCGGACTGACTTTCGAGCCCCACGCAGGTGACCTGCGCGTGACGCTGGACACCGCCGAGGACGCCGCTGCACTCGACGCGATCGTTCGAGAACTGGGTGACCGGCCCCCAGCGTGGACGGAGGTCGTCGATCTCTTGCGACGACGGCCCGATATAGCGGCTTTGAACTCGGACGTCGTGCAGAAAGACATCGAGGAAGGATGACGTGAACCTGTGGATAAGGGCGGACGGCTCGCCCACGATCGGGATGGGGCACGTCATGCGAACGCTCGCTTTAGCCGAGGAGGCCGAGCTCCGAGGGATCTCGGCCCGGTACGTGATCCGTGACAACGACGTGGTACGGCGATTGTTGGAACGACGCGGCTTTCCTTCGATCGGGTTGCGCGACGCCTCGAGCGAAGGATGGCTCACAGAGGTTTCGGAGGATGACGCGCTCGTCTTCGACGGCTACGACTTCGGTGCCGCGGATATTCGCGCCGCGTCGGCGACCGGCGGACGCGTCGGATTGATCGACGACGGTGGCGGGGGGGAGTTCCTGGTCGACGCCGTCCTCAACCAGAGCAACATGCGCGCCAACTACACCATCCCGAACAACGAAAACGTTTTAGTCGGACCGAGGCATGCATTGATACGGTCGGAGTTCCGTCGGCGTCGTCGCGAACGTATGGGGGGCACCCGGACGCTCGGAGTCGTGATGGGAGGAGCCGACGTCGCGGGGCTCGGTGCCGTGATCGTCGACCTCTTGGAGGCGCATCGTCCGTTCGAAGAGGTCGTGCTGTTGGAAGGGCCGGCCGCTCCCGCCCGGCCCCCGGATCGGATCCCGTGGCTTTCCGTCGTGCGAGACCCCGTCGACCCCAGCGAGGTTCTAGACGGCTGCGATGCGGTGATCTCGACCGCCGGCGTCTCCACCTGGGAACTCTTGTTCATGGGGATCCCCGCCGCCTTGATCTTGGTTGCCGAGAATCAGCGCCCGGTGGTGGAGTCGGTGCGCGACACCGACACGGCTCTTGTGGTTGGCGCCGCCGAGGACGTGTCTCGGCGACTGGGGTCGGTGTTAGACGAGATGGCGCGTATCGAAACCCAAAGGAGGTTGAGTCGAGCGGGGCTCGATCTGGTCGACGGCGGGGGGGCCGGGAGGTTCCTGGACGCGTTGACGGCTAGCGGAAATCGTCCCAGGTAAGGACCTCGTCCTCCTCGATCGTCCGAGTGGCCTTGTGGCCGATCAAGATGTCGAACTCGTGCACCTGGATGCCGTAACCCGGTCGTGTCACGGCGACGTCGTCGGCGGTGACGGGATCTACCACGTTGATCCGCCGCCCGGCCCCGAGACTCCTGCGCCCCTTCTGGTACATCTCCGTCTCGTTCTCCGTCGCTCGTTTGACCGGCGAGCCAAGTGAGGCTTCCGTCTCTCTGATCGCGACGATCATGCTTTCGAGGGCATCGGGCTCCAACGCGAACGCGTGGTCGGGCCCCTCTTGATCGCGGTCGAGAGTGAAATGTTTCTCGACCGCACAGGCCCCCAAGGCGACGGCAACGACCGGTGCGGTGTGCCCGAAAGTGTGATCAGACCAACCGATCGGGATCTGGAAGGCCTGGGCAAGCGTCGAGATCGCGCGGAGGTTCAGATCTTCGAAGCGCGGCGGGTAGTTGATAGCGCAATGCATCAACATGATGTCCGTTGCTCCGGCGTCGTTCGCCGCGTCGAGGGCTCTCTCGATGTCGCTCAAGGAAGCCATGCCGGTTGAGATCAGCAGAGGCTTACCCGTTGCGGCGCATCTTTGGATCAGAGGGAGATGAGTGATCTCGTAAGAGGCGATCTTGTAAGCGGGGACGTCCACCTTCTCGAGCACATCGACCGCTTCTTCCTCGAAAGGAGTCGAGAGGAAATCCACTCCGGCGGTGCGAGCGTGCTCGGCGAGGTCGTCGTGCCACTCCCACGGGATCTCAACTCGTTTGATCAGGTCCCACACCGTTTCGTCTTTCTGGAGCAGTCCCTCCTCGGTGAGGTACGACATGTTCGGCGTGTGGCGGGAATAGATGCCCTCCGCTCGGTACGTCTGGAATTTGACGGCGTCCGCCCCGGCCCCCGCGGCGACCTCTATCAACTTGAGAGCGGTCGCCAAGTCACGATTGTGGTTCGATCCCGCTTCGGCGATCACGTAGGTGGGCCGTCCGGGACCGACCGGTCGTTCTCCGATCGAGAAAGAGGGATTGCCGTACGTTCGGGCGGAAATCGGATGCCTCCCCTGGTCGTTACGACGTGTCAGGGCGAGATTACTTGCTCGCTACGCACACGTCGCTGGCCCACCCGGCGTCCTCGAAGGGGGAAAATGAACGCATGATCAGATACTGCACACGTTGCGTGATGCCCGACACGAAGCCGGACCTCTCGTTCGACGAGGACGGTGTCTGTAGCGCTTGCCGTAATTACGAGGCCCGCGTTGCCGTCGATTGGACGAACCGAGGCGACGAGTTAGTAAGGGTCCTCGAGAGGTATCGCTCGGCGGATGGAAGCAACTACGACTGCATCGTGCCCGTGAGTGGCGGGAAGGACAGTCACACGCAAGTCATCCGGTTGCTTCAACTCGGAGCGAACCCTCTTTGCGTCACGGCAACGACCGACAAGCTCTCGGCCATCGGCCGACGCAACATCGAGAATCTAAAGATGCTCGGGGTCGACTACGTCGAGGTGACTCCGAATCCAGTGGTTCGCCGAAAGATCAACAAGCTGTGTTTGACCGAGATCGGTGACATCTCATGGCCCGAACACGTCGCGATCTTCACGATCCCCGTACGCGTCGCCGTGCAGATGTCTATCCCGCTGATCGTCTGGGGCGAGAACTCACAGAACGAGTACGGCGGCCCCGCGGCTGCGGCCGAGGACCAGGTGCTCACCCGACGGTGGCTCGAGGAATTCGGTGGTCTTCTCGGACTGCGGGTCTCCGATCTCATCGGGCAGGAGGGCATCGAGCCGAGACATCTGATCCAGTACACGTATCCGACCGACGATCAACTGCAGGCCGCAGGCGTGACGGGGATCTTCCTGGGCTACTTCATCCCGTGGGACGGTTTCAGCAACGCTCTCCTCGCACAAGGCTTCGGATTGGAGACCTACCCGGGCATGGTCGAAGGTTCGCTCGCCAACTACGAGAACCTGGACAACGCTCAAACCGGGATCCACGATTACTTCAAGTTCTTGAAGTACGGATTCGGAAGGGCCACCGATATCGCGTGTCTGCACCTAAGACGTGGGCGCTTAACCAGAACGGACGCCCTCGAGTTGGTCAAGCGCCACGACGGGAAAGTGCCTTGGGAGTACCTAGGCGTGTCGCTAGAAGAGATCCTGAAGGACATCGACCTCACGCTTGAGGAGTTCATGACTGTTTGCGATCGATTCACGAACAAGAAGCTGTTCGTCTCCGACAACCGCGGCGAACTCGTAAGAGACCGTCAGGGGAATCTCACGAAAGTGAACTACGACAACCCATGAACAAGGTTGCGATCGTCGATCACGGGATGTGCAACCTCGATTCGATCGCGCGCGCCATCGAAAAGTGCGGCGGTGAAGCTCACATCACCGACAGGCCCAAGGATCTAGAGGTCGCCAATCGCATCGTTCTTCCGGGAGTCGGCGCTTTCCCAGACGCGATGGAGAACCTCGAGACCGCGGGGCTCGCCGAAGCCATCAAGGAACAGGTCATCGAACAACGGATCCCCCTTCTTGCGGTCTGTCTCGGGATGCAGCTCCTGATGGAAAGCAGCGAAGAGGTCCGCGAAACCAAGGGACTCGGCCTCGTCCAAGGAACCGTTAAGCGTTTGGAGCCGAACGGGTCGCAAGATCGGATCCCCCATATGGGGTGGAACGAGCTGCGCTTGCAGAAGGAAGAACCGCTTTTCGCGGGCGTTCCCGAGGGAGCGGACTTTTACTTCGTGCACAGCTTCGTGGTGACGGGGGTCCCCGACGAAGAAGTCGTTGCTACGACGCCCTACTGCGGTGGGTTCGTGTCGGCCTTAGCGAAGGACAACATCCGCGGAGTGCAGTTCCATCCGGAGAAGAGTCAGCGAGTGGGATTCAAGCTGCTTTCCAACTTCCTCAGCATCTGAGCAGGCGGCATGCTTAAGGTGCGCGTCTTGCCGACGCTTCTCTTCAAGGACCACGGTCTTGTGAAAGGCATCGGATTCGATTCCTGGCGCCGAGTTGGAACCGCGATGCAATCGGTGAAGGTCTACAACATGCGCGAGGTCGACGAACTCGTCTTCGTCGACATCATGGCGACCCGGAACGGTGACTCTCCCGATTTCGAGACCGTGGACGAGCTGGCGGACGAATGTTTCATGCCGTTGACGGTGGGCGGGGGGGTGAGAACCGTCGACGACGTGAGGAGATTGCTCATGGTCGGAGCCGACAAGGTGGCACTCAACTCCGTCGTAGCAGAGGATCCTTCGGTCGTCGGAGAGATCGCCTCGCGCTTCGGTTCGCAATGCGTCGTCGTATCGATCGACGCGCGCGTGAAACCGGACGGAGGACACGAGGTATTCACCCACTCGGGCACGGTCGCCACCGGAAAGGACCCCGTCCAACTTGCCCGAGAGGTCGCCGACCTGGGGGCCGGCGAGATCCTGATCACCTCGATCGATCGAGACGGGACGATGAAGGGATACGACCTGGAGTTGATCAAGGGCGTGACGGAGGCCGTCGCGGTACCGGTCATCGCTTCCGGGGGGGCCGGGACCTACGAAGACATGGCCCGAGCCGTGACCGAGGGCGGCGCCTCGGCGGTGGCGGCGGCGAGTATCTTCCACTTCACGGAGCAGACCCCGCGCGAAGCGAAGCAGTACCTCGCATCCAAAGGCATAGCCGTTCGCCGCACGTGATGGGAGACCCCGATCCGACCCCAGCGCGAGGAAGCGGTCCGCACGACGTCGTCCTACGCGATGCGGCACCGTCGGACCGTGACTTGATCCTCCAGTGGCGCAACGATCAAGATGCGGTCGCGAACAGTTTGACGGGCCGGTCTGTCGATCCCAAGGAACACGCTGTTTGGTACGCGAAGCGCCTCGCTCGGGTACCGCTCTTCATGTGGATAGCGGAGGTCGATGGCTCCCCGGTCGGTTCGGTTCGGATCGACAAGGAAGGCGCGAGTGGGCGCGTGGCGATAGCGGTCGCACGAGCGGCGCGCGGCCGGGGGCTCGGCACGACGATCTTGAGAGCGATGCTGGACGCGGTCGCCTCCCGACAAGATGCGATCGAGCTGCGCGCGGAGGTGCTGGTTTCCAACGAGGCGTCGTTGCGTGCTTTCAGGAAAGCAGGTTTCGAGGAAGCAGCAACCAAGGATCGAGTGACCGAGTTCGTGTGGCGTGGCGGCGGTAGTGAAGCTCCCGAACGGGATCCGGACTAACCCTGCGGGTCGTCGACGGCGCGCTTGACCCGACGGCGCGATTCCGAGACCTCTTTGTATCGAACGTCCACGCCGGGTTTCTTGCCCACGATCTTGGCGAGCGGAATCGCCGCGGCCCAGAAAGCCTCGGCGACCGAGAGATACGTCCATCGCAGAAGCGCCGAGGCGCGCCGCCGCCTATCTAAGGAGCGACGTATGGGCGTCATCGGGTAGTCGGTGGCGACTTTCTTCAACGCTCGGACGGTCCGTTCGGTCGCGTGACCGTCGACGGGCCCCAGTGCGACCTCGTACCAACTTTCACACCCGCTGGGGGCCGGTAGATCGCTCGACAGGAGGTCTCGAAGATGGTCGGCGCTGGTGGCTCGCCGGAGGCACTCGGTCGGAGCGTCGTGGAAGGGAACGAGATCTTTCTTCATGTTCTCGTAGTCGTTGCCCCAGGCGGCGTAGATCGTGGGACGACCGGACGCGACCGCCTCGAAAAGTGCGGTCGTCTGGAATCCCACCACGACGTCGGCGTCGCGGATCAACTCCCTCGCGTCCGCGTTCAGGTCGGCGAAGACAACGTCTCGTCCCCAGGTGTCACCGGCGGCCGCGCGCAATCTTTCGGTGTCTCCAATGACGTTCTGCTGAGGATGGGCTTTGATCACTACCTTCGCGTCCCCACCCCGGGCCAAGTCCAAAAGGACGTTTTCCGTTGCCGAACGGAGAGGCTCCCAGGTGCGCCACCCCATTCCGCTGCCGGTTCCGGGAACGTAAGCATCGAGTTCGTAGCTAAAGAACAGGATCGTTCTGTTCTTTCCGGTTCGTGGGGGTGGCGCGGACGCGTGCAGATCGAACCTCGGCTGACCCGTTATCTCAACGACCTCGGGACGCGCTCCGCAGTTGATCCAAAAGTCGCGTTGATCTTGACTGCAAACGGTCGTGTAGTCGCAGATGAATGGTGCGTAACGCCTGACGACTTCATGGAAAGACTCGATCCAATCCGGGGACAGCGTCGTTTCCTTCTGAACCACGACGACGGGGATCCCTAGAGAATGAGCCGCATCTGGGAGGGCCCGAACGTAGAAGAACGTGTCGGAAGGAAGGATGACCATGTCGAAGGCACGTTCGATGTACAGACGGCGGATCTCTCGGCGAAGCCACCTGGCGTATCGCTCGCGGGCTGTGGCGAGTGCAGGTAGCGTGAAGGTCTCCAGGTCGCGCGCTACCTCGTCGCCCATCATCCTGATGGCGATGCGCCTGATCCGCTCGTAGCCGATCCGCCGAACGTCAAGCTCGGGATGGGCTTCGAGGGCTCTCAGGTCTTGGTCGAAGTAGTGGTCTAACGCGAGAACTCTGAGCACGGCCAAAGACTAAAGGCCGCTAGGCTTCCTCCCCATGCGACGCGATCCGCGCTCAAGAATGTCGCGGCCCCCAGCAACATCCGTCCGATGACGGGTAAGTGGGTCTCGCGCGCCGTTTACGTCTCCGTCCACGCGATCAGACGACGGGTGGATTCACTCGTGGCGTCCGTGCAGCATCGTCCCGGGGTCGAGAGGCTCCTCAAGGTTCTGAGGCGCCCGCTCGCATGGGTCGTCCGTCGTTTCTTCCGGGCGGCTTTCGACCGACAAGAGCTGATCCAAGCCCGGGAGATCATGAGGGACGCTCCCGAGCAACCGGTTTCGGGACCGAAGATCCTCTTCATGTCCTTCCGGATGTGGGCCAACCACGTCACGTGGGACGTGACGATGGCTCAGGCCCTTCGACTTCGCGGGGCCAGGTGTGAGTTCTTCTTCTCCGGCGGGGGATTGCCGATCTGTGAGATCGGGTGGGCCGCGACGGCGGAGGTCTCCCCTTGCGTGAGGTGTGGGAACTACGTCGCTGCGATGGCCGATGCCGCCGGATTTCCCCGCATCCGTTTGGACGATCTCGTTCCTCCCCACGAACGCGACGCGCTGATGAAAGAGGTGGAGGAGTCCAACGACCCTCAGGAGGCCGCCGAAAGGCTGGCCGGCAGACCTCTCGGTGCCGCTATCGAGCCTTCGCTCGTGTGGTTCTTCCGAAGCGCAACGCTTCCCGACACCGAGGCGGCCCGCAACGCAAGAAGAGACTTCTTGTCGGGGGCCGCGATCATGGCGCGGGCCACGCCCCGGCTGCTCGAGACGGTCAAGCCGGACACCATCGTCATGGTCAACGGCCGGTTCTACGAAGAGGAGATAGTTCGCCAGATCGCCGGAGCTGAGGGCGTGCGGGTCGTTTCGTACGAGGTCGGGGCGCAACGTGAAACGCTCTTCTTCAGTGAGGGTGTCGACCGACCCGCGTCCGACTACAGCATCGAGGATCTGTGGGACAGGTTCGGGAACGCCCCCTTGTCGGGCATGCAGGAAGCCGAGCTGGCGCGAGTTATCGCGGATCGGCGCAGCGGTGCCAACGCCCATCGCAGGTATTACCAGAAGCCGCGGTCCTTGGACTCCGACGGTGCAAAGCCGCGCGTCGTGCTCTTCACGAACGTCACGTGGGACACCGCCGTCATCGGGAAGAACCGCGCTTTTCCATCCATGTTCGACTGGATCCGTCGCACGATCGAGGATGCGATGGGCGATCCCGCGTACGAGTTGGTGGTGCGTGTCCACCCTGCCGAGTCGCGATGGTCCGGGCTCGAGAGCTCCGAGCGATTCGCCGACTGGGCCTCCCGAGAGTTCGGGGAGCTCCCTTCTCATGTCCGCATCGTGCGGCCGGAGGAATCGGTCGACTCGTACTCATTGATGGACGACGCCGACGTAGTGCTCGTTTACAGCTCCACCGTCGGGCTCGAAGCCGCGGTGCTGGGGAAGCCGGTCTGCATCGCGGGAGATACGCACTACCGGGGCAGAGGGTTCACGGTCGATATCGACTCCCCAGCCGAGTACGACGAGGTACTGAGGAAGATACGAAAGGGCGACCTGGCGGCTGCGGCTCCCGATCTGGCGCGGCGCTACGCGTACCTGTTTTTCTGCAGGGCCATGATCCCGTTCCCGGCCGTAGACATGACCGAGTTCGGGGAACCCCGCTTCCGCTACGGAAGCGTCGCGGAGCTCGGGGAAGGGCGCGACCTCGGTCTCGACCTGATCTGCGAGTCCCTCCTCGGAAAAGGATCTTTCCGCCTAGATGCCGACCTGGAGGCGACGGCGAACCGTTAGAGCGGCGCATCGCTGGTGTGAAATGACAACCGTGACCCCCGACGCGGAGATGCCTCCGATGGAATCGACCCCGAGGCCCATCGCCTTACGGTCCCTCGGCGACCGGCCGCTGGTGTCCGTCCTGATCTCGAACTACAACTACGAGGGGTTCGTGGGGGCCGCGATCGAGAGCGTTCGAGAACAGACCTACGAGCGCCTCGAGATCATCGTGGTGGACGATGGCTCGACGGATTCGTCCGCTGAGGTCATCCGTTCTCACGCCGACGCGGACGATCGCGTTCGCCTCATCGCTCAGGAGAACCGAGGTCAGGCCGCGGCGATGAACGTAGCGCTGAGGGCCGCTAAAGGCCCGATCCTCTGCCTCTTGGACGCAGACGACCGGTTCGCGCCGAACAAGGTGGCCGAAGTGGTCGCTCATCTCGGGCCCGGAACGGCGGGGATGTTCGTGCATCGCCTGCAGGTTGTCGACGAACACGACGTTGCGTCGCAAACGATCCCCTTACTGGCCTCCTTCGAACAGGGTTGGCTGGGAGAGAAGATCTTGGCTCGCGGCGGACGGTGGCGGCAGGTTCCCACGAGCGGGATCAGTTTCGTTGCGGCCGCCGCCGACGAGGTGTTTCCCATCCCCGAGGAGGCCTTCAGGATCTCGGCGGACTCGTTCGTCTTTACTCTGATGCCGCTCTGCACGACCGTCGCGGCGGTCGACGACGTCCTGGGCTTCTACAGACTCCACGGAGCGAACTCCTATGGAGAGTCGGGCATCGATCTCGCTTCGGTGAAGAAGACCCTGGAGTCGATGACCGGCGCGACGGAGGAGGTCAACGCTCGATTGCGCACCCGGACGTCCGGCGTTCAGATCGACGTCACGCGACATCTCACTTATCTCGAGAATCGATATCTCGTGCCTCTGTTCGAAGGAGAGAGAAGAACCGCGTTACTCGCGGCGTATACGTCCCTCGTTCCTCACATCGTCAAGGATGACCTGTACGGATGGACTACCAAGTGTGCCGCGCTCTTCCTTTACGGAGTCGCGATCCTCTTGCCGGTTCGTCGCCGACCGGCGTGGATATCTTCCGGTTTCGGTCTTTCTCGCGCGCGCGAGTTATTGCGAAAGCTCGTGCGATGACCAAACGCCACTCGCGCTTCGCAACAGCGACGTGATGGAAGTCGATCTTCGCCCGATGGCGCTCGCGGCTCTTCCGGATCGGCCTCTCGTGTCCGTCCTCGTGTGCAACTACAACTACGAACGTTACGTCGGCGCAGCGATCCGCAGCGTTCTCGATCAGACGTACACGAATGTCGAGGTCGTCGTATGCGACGACGGTTCGACGGATCGATCGCGTGAGGTCATCAGCGCGGAGGCGTCGCGAGATGAGAGAGTCAAACCCGTCTTCCAAGAGAACAAAGGACATGCGGGCGCTCTGAATGCAGCCTTCGCAGCGTCCGTGGGTGACATCTGTTGCTTGCTGGACTCAGACGATCTATTCGTGCCGCACAAACTGTCGATCGTCGTCGAGCATCTAAGGGATGGAAGCGCCGGGATGTTCATCCACCGAATGGATGTGATCGATCCTTCAGGCAGACACACGCAAACGATCCCGCTCGCGCCGTTCGAAAGGGGTTGGTTGGGAGAGAAGATCCTGAGGAGAGGCGGGCGATGGACCGCGGTGCCGACGAGTGGCATCAGCTTCGTGCGCACCGTAGCGGAGGAGGCCTTCCCGACGCCCGCCGAACGCATCCCGTTCGCGGATCCCTACCTGAACGTTCTGTTGCCGCTCTTAACGACGGTGGCGGCGAGCGATCTGTCTTTGACCCTCTTTCGGCGACACGAGGACAGCTCGCTCGGGGGGGCCGCGGCCGGTCGTCGCATGCGCTGGATCGCCGGCAGAGGCGGGGAGAACCTCACGCAGAAGGCGGTCGCGAAGACCATAGAAACCATGACCAAGGTCTCTGATGCAGTCGCGCTGAAGGTCGGGTCCTCCCCCCAACTCACCGGCGCCAGGTTCGAGGGACAGAGGAATTTGAATCTCGCCGAGTACTCCTACTTCGCCCATCTCTTGTCGGGCGAAGTAGGTCGCGCAGCGCTCGTGGCAGAGTCGCGCGAACTGAGAAGGCGCGTGGCGACGGATGACCTCTACGGGGCGCGCAAGAAGCAAGCGGCGAGGGTCCTTTACGGAGTCGCTCCTTACCTTCCCGTGAGATTCCGAACCGGGTGGATATCGTTGGGCTTCGGCCTATCCAGCTTCAAGGAGTTCTTTCGCAAGATCTTGCACTAACGGTTTAGAGGTCGAGCGCGATCGTCTCCAGATCGAGCTGCGCTCGTTCGTAGTCCTCCGGTCGCCCGATGTCCAGCCAATAACCCCGATGTTCGTAACTGGCCACGTGGTCCCCGGAAGAGATGAGCCCAGTCACCAACTCGGGAAGATCGAACGGGCGATCTTGAGGTATCGACTCGACGACCGAGGGATCGAGCACGTAGATGCCCATGCTGACGAGGAATCGGTGAGTGGGTTTTTCGATGTAACCCGTGACTCTTCCGTTTTCCGTTTCGACGACGCCGAGATCGATCTTCAGATCCCTCTGGAACACTCCCACCGTGGCGAGTGCGTCCGACGATTGGTGAGCGCGAGCCATGGCGGAGAAGTCGATGTCGGTCAAGAGATCCCCGTTCATGACGAAGAAGGGTTCGCCCAGATCCTTCACCAAACGAAGCGGGCCGGCGGTTCCAAGGGGCTTATCTTCGAGCGAGTAGTCGATCTCGATCCCGAATCGCTCGCCATCGCCGAAGTAAGCCATGATCAACGACGCCAGGTGTCCGACCGCGAGGGTGACGTTGCGAACGCCGGCCGATCTCAACCGGCGGATGAGGATCTCGAGGATGGGTCTCTCGCCGACGGGCATCAGCGGTTTGGGAAGCACGGTCGTGTAGGGAGCGAGGCGCTTGCCCTCGCCGCCGGCAAGGATCACCGCTCGCAACATGCTGGCCTTCGCTCGGCGCCGACACTCACCGGATCAGACCTCGTAGATCCCGGGCCGGTACGAATCGATGTGGTCTCTTATCCATTCGATCGTTTCCGACAACCCGTCTTCGAGCGTCTTGCTCGGCTTCCAGTCGATACGTTCGGCGGCAAGTCGATTGTCGGCGAGCAAGCGTCCAACTTCACTCTTTGACGGTCGGAGACGAGCTTCGTCGGTCAGTATCCGGACGTCTTTGCCGATCAGTCTCGCGATCGTTTCTGCGAGAGTACCGACGCTGATCTCCGTTCCGGTTCCCAGGTTGATCTCGAGACCTTCAACGTTCTCCGCTTCCGCCGCAGCGATCATCCCGCCAACCGTGTCGCGAACGTAGGTCAGATCCCTAGTGGGGGTGAGGGACCCGAGGGCGATCTCGTGTCCCACGAGCGCCTGGGTGATGATCGTTGGTATTACCGCGCGCGCCGACTGTCGCGGGCCGTAGGTGTTGAACGGGCGCACGGTGACCACCGGAACATCGAACGACTTGAAGTAGCTCTCGGCGACCTT
>JAXDJP010000052.1:0-3936 GCA_034665645.1 Actinomycetota bacterium
GCCGCTGTCGCCCAAGTTACTGATCATGGACATCCGCGACCAACTGTTCGCGAACGGACCGAAACTTCTCGCCGCGAAAAACACGAGCGAAGAGGCCTACCAACAAGCGATCGCGGAGCTGCCGTCACTGAACCCCGACGTCGTCGAGGACGAAGTGATCTGGGATTGCACGACGTGCGGAGCATGTGTGCAGGCCTGCCCCGTTGACATCGAGCACATCGATCACATCATCGACATGCGCAGGAACCTCGTGATGACCGAGTCCCGTTTCCCGCGCGAGATGCAGAGCGCGCTCAACAACATGGAAACAACCGGCAACCCCTGGGGCCAGCCGCCGCAGGCCCGCGTCGAATGGATGAAGGGCACGTCGAAGCAAGAGGAGTTGAAGATCCCCCATATCTCCGAAGCGCCCGATGCGGAGGTGCTGTTCTGGGTCGGTTGTGCAGGTGCTTACGACGATCGCAACAAGAAGGTCGTTTACGACTTCGCTCGTCTTATGCAGATCGCCGGCGTTTCGTTCGCGGTGCTCGGTTCGGATGAGAACTGCAACGGGGATCCCGCTCGCCGTATGGGGGCCGAGTACATCTACCAGATGCTCGCGGAGCAAACGGTCGAGCTTCTTAAAGAGCACAAGGTCAAGAAGATCGTCACGATCTGCCCGCACTGCTTCAACACGATGTTCAACGAGTACCCGCAGTTCGGCGGCGTCTTCGAGGTCGTGCACCACACGGAATACCTAGCGGAACTCGTCAAGGAAGGACGGCTCAAGCCGGAAGGCGAGATGGCCGCCAAGGTCACGTACCACGACCCCTGCTACAACGCGCGCCACAACGACGTGTGGCAAGGAGCGCGCGATGTCATCGAGGCGATCCCGGGAGCCGAGTACGGAGAGCTCAAGCGGCATGGACATTCGACGTTCTGCTGCGGTGCCGGCGGTGGACGTATGTGGATGGAAGAACGGATGGGCAAGAAGGTCAACATGGAGCGGACGGACGAAGCGCTCGCGTCCGCGTCCGACACGCTTGCCGTTGGCTGCCCGTTCTGCAACATCATGCTGTCCGACGGGATCACCGAACGGCATGCGGACGAACAGATGGTCGTGAAGGATGTCGCGCAGCTGTTGCTGCAATCGATCGAGTTCCATCCCGACTCGTCCGCGGCACAAGGCAACGGCAACGGCAACGGCAACGGCAACGGTTACCCGGCGACGCAAGAGGTCGAGGAGATGAGCGGTACGCCCGTGGGGCCAAGCGACCCCGCTACGACCTAGCCGGCGGCGAATCCCTTCAGGTGTGAGTCGAGCAGCGCTTCGATCGTCTCATCGAGGTCGGGCCAGGGGAAGTTCGGGGCGGTCACGAACAGTGACGTGAAGCCATGCAAAGCAGCCCACACGACGATCGCCGCCATGTAGGGATCCATCGATCTGAACGCTCCCGACTCGATGCAACGAGAGACCGCTCCGATCAGATGTTGGAATGCGACCGCCCCTTGCTTCTGAAGGTCCGCGATGTCCTCGAGAGGGTCGTCGGTTTTCGTCATCATGAGCAGGCGGTAGTGCTCTGGGTTCTCCATCCCGAACTTGATGTAGGCGCGGCCTCTCTCTCTTAACGACTCGACCGGATCGTCGGAGATATCTCCACCGCGATCCAACATCTCGTTGAACTCGGCCCAACGCGCGTTGCAGATGGCCAAGATCAATTCGTCTTTGTCGGCGAAGTGGAGGTAGAGGGACGGAGGTGTGCACCCCACCGCAGCAGCGATGGCCCTCATCGACACCGCTCGTTCATCGCCCGATTCGACGAGCAACGTCTCGGCCGCTCGGAGGATCTCGTCCCGGAGCTCGTCGCCATGGCCTCGGCGGGCGCGCCCACGTCGCTCGACCGTGTCGGTTGCCATCCATCCTCCGTTCCGTCCCACCATGGTCGGACGAGATCGTTTCGGGTGAACGGCGTTAAGTGAACCTCGTTAGGTTAACGATGTACCGGATTTCCGATCGTTTATCCCCCCGCAGGAACGCAGAACTCGCCGTGTTTGTCGGAGAACTGCGGCCACGTGTCGGTGCCGCGAGGGGGTCCGACCTGCAGCTTGCTCGTGTCGACGATGACCTGCCCCTTCTCGACGATCACGGGGAATCGATCGAGACCGCGGGGTGCCGGCCCCTGGAAATACTCGCCGTGAAGCCGGTACTTGGAACCGTGGCAGGGGCACTCGAACAGCATCGAGCGCGTGCAATGAGGCACCGAGCAGCCGAGGTGGACGCACTTCCGGTAGAGGGCCTGGATCTTCGTATCCACTGCCCCGACCACCGCGTAAACGGGGGAGTCTCCAGAGCCTCCGTAGTAGGTCAGGTAGAAGCGCCCTTCCGAATTGAACAGCGGCATGTAGCCCCCGTCCGGGCCGACGGACTTCAGGATGTTCTTGTAGCTGCCGGCGTGGATCTTGGTCCCGAATCCGCCGGTCAGCTTCGGCCACAGGAATGACAGTGAGCTCATGCCGAAGAGGCCGAGGAACCCGATGAAGGACATCCCCCAGGCACGGTTCAAGAACTGGCGGCGGGAGACGTCGTGCTGCTCGGGCGTCAGGGGCTTCCGAGCGATCGGCGGGATCGTCTCGACGGATACATCGGCGGCTACGGCTACCTCCCGACCCCCCTGCCCGAGAGTGACCAGGACATCCTTGCGCTCCGCGAACGCGGTCCACACGAGGTCGAGGAACGACCTCGTCACGAAACGACGGCGCTGGGGCCCGGCCAGCTCGAGACGGCGACGGGTGAACATGGCCAGCATCTCGGGGCCGTAGGCGGCGCGGAAGGCGGGCGGGCAGAGGCGCAGGAGGGCGCGATAGAGCCGGTCCACGCGCCCGGAGCCCTCCGCCATCACGTGGTTCCGGGCGAAGGGGCCGCCGGGTGGGGCCGAAGCAGGCCGGTCTCTCGGGCTCGACCGACCAGAGCCTCGAGGTGTGCGGCCTCCGCCGCGGCGGCCGCAGCGCCGGCCTCGGTGACCCGGTAATAACGCCTGCGGGGATCTTCCTCATCGGGGCGTTCGCGCTCTTCCAGGAGGCCCCCCTCGAGGAGCTGCTTGATCGAGCGGTACAGGGTGCCCGGACCCATCGGGGGGGCCGTGAAGAGGCCTTCGAGCTCGCGCATGATGCCGTAGCCGTGTTTCTCGTCCGTCCCGACCGCCACGAGGATCTGCATCATCGCCGGGGTCAGGGGCTTCTTACGGGTGGTCACCGGACTGTATCCATCTCAACTATACCCATAACAGATATAGTTGAGGCCGTCTAGGGCGTTATTTGAAGTTCTCGAAGAACTTCGAGGGGGTCGGACCCCGCTGGCCCTGGTATTTCGATCCCACGCCGCTCGAGCCGTAGGGGTTCTCGGCCTCCGAGCTCAGCTCGTAGAAGCTGATCTGCCCGATCTTCATGTAGGGGTAGATCGTGATCGGAAGGTTCGCGACGTTCGATAGCTCGAGCGTTAGGTGGCCCTCGAAGCCGGGATCGACGAAACCGGCGGTGGAGTGGATCAGGAGGCCCAGGCGGCCGAGCGAGCTCTTCCCCTCGAGGCGAGCCACGAGGTCGTGGGGGAGCCGGACGTACTCGCTGGTCGAGCCGAGGACGAACTCGCCCGGGTGGAGGATGAAGGCCTCGTCATCCCCCACCTCGACCAGCTCGGTGAGGTGCTCCATCTCCTTCTTCACGTCGATGTGCGGGTAGCGGTGGTTGTGGAAGGTACGGAATAGTTTGTCGACATGTAGATCTATCGACGACGGTTGCACGTCGGACATGTCGAACGGCTCGATGCCGATGCGGCCCTCTTTGACCGCCATCCGGATGTCTCGATCCGAAAGGATCATGTGACTCTCTCCCGTCCCTCGCCACGCACGAGGGGAGTCTATCCAGCCGGGCGCGTGGGGCGAGGGGAATCGAGATCGGGGG
>JAXDJP010000053.1:0-3145 GCA_034665645.1 Actinomycetota bacterium
CGTAAGATGCCGCAGCCCATGAGTGACGCAATCGTTCGGATCCTCTCGTTCGCCCTCGCCGCGGTGTTCGCATGGGCTGCCATCGCGAAGGTCGCGAGGTTCCGGATCTGGCAGGCCGTCCTCGCTCGTTACCGCCTTCCGGTCACCGCATCGACGGCCGCCGCGATCGGCGTTCCTCTAGCAGAGACAGCGGTAGCCGCATTGCTACTCGCCGGCGCGACTCGGGCAGGAGCCGCTCTGTCCGTGAGCCTTCTGTCCGCTTTTTCGTTGGTCCTTCTTCGCGCTCGCGCTCTGCAGGGAGATCGCCTGCCGTGCGGCTGCTTCGGAGCGGCCAAGGAGCGCGACTACCGACTCATGTTGCTTCGCAACGGTTCGCTGGCGGTGCTTGCCGCGGCGCTCCTGCTCGAGGGTCGGGACATCGATCCGATGACTGGGTTCGGCCTCCCATCGGCCGCCGAAGCGCTCCCGGCGATCCTGACGGTCGCAGGTCTCCTATTGGTCACGTGGATGGGCTTGATAGTCGCGAGTTCTTTCCGGAAGGGCCGCTCGTGAAAAGAGTCTCGCTGCTCTTGATTGTCGCGATGGTGGGGATGGCGGCGTTGGTTCCACTCCTCGCGCGCACGATGCATGCCGACGTGATCGACCGCAACGACACGCAGGGCCTCCTCGACGTGAGGAAGGTGCACATCAGTCCGAAGGATCCTCCTCGGTATACCGTCCGAACGTTCGCACGCTGGACCGTCCCTGAGATGTGGGACGCGGGCTACGAGGTCGTTCATTTCGATTCCCGGGGTGACGGCCACTTCGACTACTACGCGATGGTTCGATCCGACGGTGTCGAATTGAAAGGAACGTTGTTCCGCGATCGCAAGCGGCAAGAGGACTATCGCGTGAGCAATCTCAAGGTGTGGCGGCCCGACAAGCAACGCGTCACCGTGCGCGTTCCGCTCGGAAGCATCAGGGTCCCCAAGAGCCGCTCCTACTACCGCTGGTACGTCGACACCCTGTTCGTTGGTGACAACTGCCGGTCGACCTGCATCGATCGAGTTCCGAACGACGGCTCGGTGCGCGAGGTACTAAGGCCCAGTCCGACGCCGTCCATCAGCCCGTCCCCGACCATCACGATCCTGCCGACGCCCTAAACCAAGCTTCGTTAGATCGCCCGCTGGTGCAGGAGGGACCCGCCCTCGTCCTCGTTGTGCTGTTTGATCTGCAACACGTCGGGCATCGCATCGAAGAACAGGTCGAGGAGGTCGGCGTCGAACTGCATGCCCCGGCCCTCCTTCATGATCTCGAGCGCCTTCGTTAGGTCGAATGCTTTCCGGTAGACGCGGTCGGTGGTCAGCGCATCGAAGACGTCCGCGATCGAAGCGATGCGCGCTACGAATGGAATCTCTTCACCGCCGAGACCTTCGGGGTAGCCCTTGCCGTCGATCCGTTCGTGGTGTGACAGTGCGATGGTCGCGGCCACCTCCAGAAGTTCGGAGCGAGAGTCACCCAAGATCCGGTTGCCGATGTCTGGATGCTGTTCGATGATGGCGCGCTCCTCGGGGTCGAGCCGGCCCGGCTTCAACAAGATGTTGTCGGGGATGCCGATCTTTCCGACGTCGTGCATCTCACTCGCCGTCTGCAGCAGCTCGATCTCTTTGTCTGCGATGCCGGCACACTTGGCTAAGAGCGCGCAGTACTGACTCATCCGCCGGATGTGCCGAGCGGTCTCGTCGTCGCGGAACTCCGCAGCGATGGACAGGCGAGTCACGGTTTCTTGCTGCGAGAGACGAACCCTTCGCTCGCTCGCTTCCAGCTCGGTCACGGCTTTCCATAGTCGTTCGGTGCGGTCGCGCACCTTTTCCTCGAGGTCGAGGTTGTAGTCGCGCAGCCTCGAATGAAGGGCACGTGTCTCCAGCAGGTTATGAACGCGCAGCAACACCTCGGTCCGGTCGAAAGGCTTCGTAAGGAAGTCGCTCGCACCCAAACCGAGCGAGCGCTCGCGGGCTTGCCGGTCGCCGTCGGCGGTGATGACGAGGATAGGTAGGTAGGCGCGCTCCGGAAAACTAGTGCGCAGCTGCTCCAGAAGCCCGAACCCATCGAGGATCGGCATGCGCAGATCGGTGATGACGAGATCGGGTTCCTTCTCACTGCACAGAGCGATGACCGAGCGCGGATCACTGGTCAAACTTAGGTTCGTGTAGCCGGCGGTCTCCAGCAACTTCTGCAGGAGCCTTACGTTGACGGGCTCGTCGTCGATCACGACGATGTGGGAGTCGGTGTGCATCATGCGACCAACCTCGCCATCTGCTCATCGAGGACGCTGTGGAAGCGTGCCACGTCCAGCGGTTTCGTCAGGTAGGCATCCGCGCCGTTCTCGAGCAACCTCTTGACCTGTCCCGGCGTGGCGTCGGCGCTCACGATGACGACCGGGATGCCGCGTGTTTGTGGGTCGTGACGGAGTTCGCGCAGTGCGTCCTCTCCCGACATGTCGGGGAGGTGTAGGTCCAACAGGATCACGTCGGGCGAGTGCTCTCGCGCGAGGTCCAAGCCCAGCTTCGCTTGCATAGCGGTCAACAGGCGCACGTCGCCCCGGCGGCCCAGCAGGTGCTCGATCAACTTGAGGTTCGACAGGTTGTCCTCGATGTAAAGGATCGTGTGCCCTGCCTTCTCGTCGTCTCTTTGCCGCCCGTTCGGCGTGGCGGTTTCGAGGAAGTTGGCCGGTGGGTCGGCCGTCCCGAAGTCCAGCCAGAACGTCGTGCCCTCTTCGAGCACGCTGTCCGCCCCGATCTCGCCACCCATCAGTTCCACGAGACCTTTGGAGAGCGCGAGGCCGAGGCCGGTCCCCTCCACCGCGCTCATCTCGGCCCCCAGCCGGTCGAACGGCGCGAAGAGTTTCTCCATCTTGGCGTCAGAGATCCCGAATCCTTGATCCTTCACCGAGATGCGGAGCGACGTTCCGATCTGCTCCGCACTCACCGCAACGTTGCCGCCCTGGCGGTTGTACTTAACCGCGTTTCCGAGGAGGTTGAGCATGACCTGCTTCAACCTCTGGCGATCCGCGAGGACGTGCACGTCTCCGTTCTGCGGCGGCGTGACGCTGACGCTGATGCCGCGTCGCTGCGCGATCGGTCTGATGAGACTTACCGTCTCCTCG
>JAXDJP010000054.1:0-9572 GCA_034665645.1 Actinomycetota bacterium
GCGCCGGGGTCAGATCCGGACGAGCCTGAAGCAAGAGCGCGACCACCCCGGCGACATGCGGCGTCGCCATCGAGGTCCCACTCAACTCGTAGTAGTAGGGGGCCCAACGCGGAGGGACATCCACCCGGCCGGCGTGGCACACCGGCTTCACCGCGACGCACGTCGAGATGATGTTGGCGCCCGGAGCCGAGACGTCGGGATAGGTAGCGAAATCACCGTTCTTCCCACGGCTCGACGACGAGTCGAGGGCCGAGGAACGAGACCCGGTGTCGGTGTCGTCGTAGTTGGCCACGGAGATGACGCCCGGCGTGGGGTCCTTAGAGGTGGATGACGTCATGTCCTTCGATCCGTCACCGCCGCCCTCGGTCTGCGAGCCGTTCCCCGCCGCGAACAAGACCGTGACGCCTTTGGCGACCAGGGCTCGAGTCAGCTGGGAAGTGATGCTGTTCGCGTTGTACGGCGTGCCTGCGGGATCTCCCCACGAGTTGGTGACGACGCGGATGCGCGGGGTCAGCTCGTTGTAGTGATTGACGATGTACTGGAACGCCTCGGCGGTCGTGAAGACGTTGAGGCCCTCTCCCGTGCCGAAGCCGAAGAGCGAGGCCCCGGGAGCCGTGCCTTTGTAGGTCCCCTTGGAAGCGGTGCCATCTCCCGCGACGATCCCCGAAACGTGGGTGCCGTGTCCGCCGGTCGTGTCGGTGTCGGACGCTTCGACGACCTCGGTCGGTCCGAAGCACTGACCCGTCGTCGTGTTTATCAGACCGGGGGTCGTGCACACGATCTTGAAGTTCTTGACGATGCGGTTCTTCAGATCGGGGTGTTCTCCCCAGATACCAGAGTCGACGACTGCAACGCCGACGCCGGAGCCGTCGAGCACGTGGCCGGCAGAGACTCGGTAGGGACCACCGGCGGCGGACTCCTGTGCGACCTTGGACCGAGTGGCCCAGCCAGAGGTGTCACCGAGATAGGAGAGCTCACGGTTCTTCTCGAGGTAAAGGACGCCGGGCGCGGTGACGAGGGCCGACAGGTTCGCAACGGTCCCTTGTGCGTAGACCGTCGAGACCGTGTGGAAGTTCCCCGTGACGCTTAGGTCGTGCGCCGCGAGCGTCGCCGCCCGGTTCTGCCAGCCGCTCTTGGAGAAGTGAACGAATAGGCCGTAAGGAGTGGCCGGATCGAGCGACGCGAGGTCGTTGGAGACGCCGGGGCCGAGCACGGCCGTTCGCGGCGAAGTCGACTCCGCTGCCCGCGCCTTCACTGTGGTCGTTACCGCGGGAACCGCGGCCAGAAGCATGATGATGGTGAAAAGCGCTACCCAGCGCGTGCGACCGACAAGCATCCCCATGTGGACTTTCCTCCCGCTGCTCTCCGGACGCCGCGGGTGCCTCGACCCTGCGGCTGCCCTGTGGTTCGCCTCTAACCCGGGGTTCTCCTCTAAAAAAGAGGGTTCGCTAACCAAATCCGCGGGACGAAATAGGTCATAGGGGGCATGACCTAGCCTTAGAGCCATCAAGCGGATATCGGGAGGATCATCGTGACGGTCAAGTTGGGCAGCGAGGGGCTTCAAGTGTCGAGGCTCGGCCTCGGCTGCATGGGCATGTCGGAGTTCTACGGAGCGCGGGACGAGGACGAGGCCCTGCGGACGATCGGGCGCTCTCTAGACCTCGGCGTGACGTTCCTCGACACCGCCGACATGTACGGACCTTTCACGAACGAGCAGCTCGTGGGACGGGCCATCGCCGGGCGCCGCGACGAAGTCATCGTGGCGACCAAGTTCGGGAACGTGAGGGGGCCAAATGGCGAGCGGCTCGGTATCAGAGGCGACGCCGCGTACGTTAAGGAGGCGTGCGACGCCTCGCTCGAACGGCTCAGCGTCGAACACATCGATCTCTACTACCAGCACCGCGTCGATCCCAAGATCGACATCGAAGAGACGGTGGGCGCGATGAAAGAGTTGCGCGACGCGGGAAAGGTTCGCTACCTCGGGCTATCCGAGGCGGCTCCGGACACGATCAGAAGAGCCCATACGGTCGCCCCGATCAGCGCCCTTCAAACCGAATACTCACTGTGGAGCCGCGAGCCCGAGGACGAGATCCTGGATACCGTCCGCGAGCTGGGCATCGGGTTCGTCGCGTACAGCCCGCTGGGACGAGGATTCCTGTCGGGACAGATCAAGTCGGTCGACGACCTGGCGCCCGATGACTTCCGGCGCTACGGGCCGAGATTCCAGGGTGAGAACTTCGATAAGAACCTGCGGCTCGTCGAGAAGGTCGAAGAGATCGCCGCCGAGAAGAACGTGACCCCGGCCCAACTCGCGCTCGCCTGGGTCCTTCACCAAGGCGACGACATCGTGCCGATCCCCGGGACGAAGCGAGTGAAGTATCTCGAGGAGAACGCCGCCGCCGTCGAGATCACCTTGACCGGCGACGAGATCGCACGGATCGAAGAGGCGTTTCCGAAGGAAGCGGTCGCCGGAGAGCGATACCCCGACATGTCGCACATCGACCGCTAAAGATCAGTCCAGGACGAGCGCCGGCGACCTCGCCGCTAGACACACGGCGTCCTTCATAGTCACCTCCGGCGCCTTGGTTCGGAAGCGGCCGCTCCTGTGCGAGGCGTCAAAGGCATAGCGGCCGTCGAGACCGGTCTTCTTCCCCGCAACGGTGTTCCACTCCCCGCCGCTCTTGCGCTGAAGCTTGATCGGAACCACCGCACTGCATCCGGCCGCGCCTTCAGACGTCAGTCGTCCCTTCAGCTTTCCATCCCGGAATCGCAGCGAAACCGTGCGCGAGACACGCGGCGGCCCGGGAGGCATCGTGGTTGTAGTGGTCGACCCCGTCGGGAGAGTAGTTGTCGTCGTGCCGCCCCCAGCGGTCGTGGTCGTGCTCCCCGCAGTCGTGGTCGTGCCCCCCGCAGCGGTCGTCGTCGTTCCAGACGTCGCGGCATTGTTCACGGGAGTTGGCCCGGCGGCGGTGAAGTCGGAGGCGCTCTGGCCCGTGTCGTCGCCGGCGTCCAGCTGACTCGCGTTGCTGCCCCCAGAGATGATCCGGGTCATCGACGAACCCGGTGGGATCCCGTCGGGCGCGTTGAATGGAGTCCCCGTCCCAGTCGCGCTCCCGCTGTAACTCCCCCATGAGGCACAGTCGATCGTTCCGGCCCAGCACACCTTGCCCCCGCCGGGGTTCAGCGATTGGGTCATCGTGAGGTCGGCCCCGACGCCGAATTCCCCTTGAGCGGCGGTCGTGGCGACCAGGATGTGCGCTTGGTTGGCTGCGTTCGAGACGTTTCCGGAGAAAGTAAAGGTGTCCGTCTTCGTCCCGGCCGCGTTGTAAACGTCAACGCTCTGGCCGCCCACCAAGTTCTGTCCCGACGAATACATCTGCAACTCGATGAACTGAGAGGCGAGGTTCGCCCCCGACCCCGCGTAGATCTCGGTGATCTTCATGAGGTGGAAAGAGGCTTGCGCCTGGGTGCTCGTCAGCATGATCCCTGCCGCGCAGACGACCGCCGTGAGGATCCCGATAGCGGCCGTTTTCTTGGTACCCGTCACTGGTCCCCCTTTGTGGGTTTCTCGCCTCCTCATCCTCGGGCCGGAGGCCACGGCGAACAAGGAGGTTGCCGACTTCTTCATGTTGCAGATCTCAGGCTTCCGGCCCCCTGAGAAACGGACAAATAACCCAATTCAGCCCTTGAGAAAACGTGGAGGTTTGCCGATGGGTAAAGCAACAACTAGAAGGAGTTGAGATTGTCCAAGCGGCTACTCGCCGGCCTCCTTACGGCCGGCTTCTTCATGGGGCTCGCACCCGCGGCGCACGCCGCAGGGACCAGGCGTCCCTACATCGTGGTCCTGAGGTCGTCGGTGACCGATCCCGGCTCGGCCGCTGCGGATCAGAGCAGAAGCAACGGCGCGCAGATCTCCCATGTCTTCAGCCACGCACTGAAGGGCTACTCCGCGACGATGAGCCCGGAAGCCGCCGCCACCCTGGCCGACAACCCGCGCGTTGCATACGTGGAACCGGACATGCCCATCACGCTCGACGCAGTTCAGTCGAACGCGACGTGGGGCCTCGATCGACTCGATCAGGCAAGCCGCCCCCTCGACACGAAGTACAACTACAACGCGACCGGCACGGGCGTGACCGCCTACATCATCGACACCGGCATCCGGACGTCGCACACTGAATTCGGGGGCCGGGCGAGCACGGGGATCGACAAGATCGACGGTGGAGCCGCGGACGACTGCAACGGTCACGGCACGCACGTCGCGGGGACCGTGGGCGGTTCCACGTACGGCGTCGCCAAGAACGTGAAGCTCGTGGCGGTCAGGGTGCTCGACTGCGACGGGTCGGGCCTGAACTCTGGAGTCATCGCCGGCCTCGACTGGGTCACCGCCGATCACGTCGCCGGGACGCCTGCAGTTGCCAACATGAGCCTCGGCGGCGACATCAGCACCACTCTCGACAACGCCGTGCAGCGAGCGATCACCGATGGGGTGACCTTCGCAGTGGCCGCGGGCAACGGTGACGACCTCGGCAATCCACTCGACGCGTGTAACCACTCCCCCGCGCGGCTTGGGGCGGCACTTACGGTTAGCGCCACGAACAGTTCTGACGTCAAGGCTCCGTGGGCGAACTTCGGAACATGCGTCGATCTCTTTGCCCCCGGCGTATCGATCATGTCGGCAGGGATCACGAGCGACACCGCGACGGCCGTTTACTCCGGAACCTCCATGGCGAGCCCTCACGTCGCCGGAGTTGCAGCTCTCTATCTGGAGCAACACCCGACAGCGTCTCCGTCGACGGTCGCGGATGCGCTGATGGCTGGAACGACCCTCGACAAGGTGACGTCGCTGGGACTCGGGACGCCTAACAACCTGCTCAACTCTTCATTCGTTGGCGGATCGGCGCCGGCTCCCAACCAAGCCCCAACTGCGAACTTCACGTCGTCATGCGCGACCCTCACGTGTTCTTTCATCGATTCCAGTTTCGACTCCGACGGTGCGATCGCCACCCGCTCGTGGGCGTTCGGTGACGGCGCCACGTCCAGCGCGGTCTCCCCGGCCCACTCCTTCGATTCCTCCGGCAGTTACACCGTGTCTCTTACCGTGACCGACAACCTCGGCGCGCAGGCGACGAAGACGCGAACGATCACCGTAGACGCGCCGGTTGGAGTCGATCTTCCGCCGTCCGTTGCGCCGGTCGGCGATATGACGGTCAAGGAGGGAGAACAACTCACCTTCCCGCTCGTGGCGGTCGATCCAGAGGGAGCCGGGCTCACCTACTCGGCCGTGAACCTCCCAGCGGGGGCGACGTTCGAGGTGGGAAGTCACACCTTTTCGTGGACGCCCTCGCACGATCAAGCCGGGACGTACCCGGGTATACAGCTCCGAGTTAGCGACGGCGCGCTATCGGCACAGGTGGACTTCCAGGTAACGGTCCTGAACGCTGCGATCCCGACAGCGACGCGCCTCCGAGGCGTGAAGGTCAAGAAACAGCGCATCGCCGTCAACGGGATGCTTACCGCTCCCTCACCCCGTACCAGCGTTACGGTCGAACTGCTCAAGAAGCGAGGGTCTGGTTACGTGCGCATCAGCACGCGCCGAGTGCAAGTTGATGCCACCGGGGCCTTCTCGACGTCGTTAGCTCGCCCTCGCCATGGCGGTCTCTACCGTGTGGCCGCGAGGTTCCTGGGCGACGGAGAGCGTGACGCCAGCGAGACGTTCCGCACCTTCAGGCTCCCGTAAGGCGCTCGTAAAGGGGCGTTCTCGTTCGGCCTCTAAAGTGGGCCGATGACCCAAGACGATGAGATCGTTCCGCACGACGACGACCTACACGGTGCCTTCGCCCGTCTCGTCGCGGAGATGCCGTCTCGAGACCGGCGTCTAGCACAAGAGATCTTTCAGACGGCGCTCAAGCTGGCCACGGAACAGGTCACAACGCTCGACAGGAAGATCGTCAATTCCACTCTTAAGGAGCTGCGCCTCGCCTTCCAGGTGTTCGGCCCTTATAAGGGCGTGCGCAAAGTCAGCATCTTCGGCTCCGCCCGCGTCGAGCGAGAGGACGCCGAGTACGAGGTTGCTCGGCGGTTCTCCGAGCTGATCGCGGAGCAAGGATGGATGGTGATCACGGGCGCCGGGCCGGGGATCATGGAGGCCGGGCACGAGGGAGCCGGAGGCGAACTCTCCTTCGGCGCAAACATCCAGCTCCCATTCGAGGCAAAGCCGAATCCCGTCATCGCGGACGACGCAAAGCTCATCAACTTCAAGTACTTCTTCACTAGGAAACTCACGTTCATGAAAGAAGCCGATGCATTCGTCTGCCTGCCCGGCGGATTCGGGACGCTCGATGAAGCATTCGAACTGTTGACCTTGGTGCAAACTGGGAAGACGGCGCTGCAACCGATCGTGATGCTCGACAGCGAAGGTACCTACTGGAGGAACTTCGACCGCTACGTCCGAGAAGAGTTGCTGGCGCGCGGGTTCGTCGATGAGGACGATCTTGCCCTCTACCGGATGACCACCGATCCCCACGAAGCCGTTAAAGAGGTCACGGATTTCTATCGCGTGTATCACTCGGACCGGATGGTGGGCGATCGGCTCGTGCTGAGGCTGTCAACGGAGCCTCCCGAGGACGTGTTGAAGGAATTGTCCTCCGAGTTCGCCGACATCATGAGCGGGCCCCTCGAACGAGTAGAGGCGTCCAGGGTGGAGATCTCCGACGATGACGTTCCCGCACTCCCCCGCATCGCTCTCCACTTCGACCGCCGACACACGGGAAGGCTGAGGAAACTCGTCGACCGCCTCAACGAGATCACGCCCGCCGGGGAATCGAAAGCCGATAAGTAGTTTCGAGAACCTTCTGCGGGGAAACTCGGCTAGTGGCGGCATCAGCCGCCGACGCCTAACAGGAGGTGGAGAAGATGCTCCTCGCAGCCGCTCTGGCAGCCGACAAAACCGGGTCCATCAAATTCGATCTGACACTCGACGGCCTGCTCGCCCTCGCCGCCGGCATCCTCATCCTCATATTCCCCAAGACGCTCAACTACATCGTGGCGGCCTACCTGATCTTCATCGGCATCACCGACATCTTCAACGTCCACTTCTAGTCGGCGGCCGCTCGGCTCCCTTCGACCAGGCTGAATCGACCCTCGCACCCCCTTGACCTCGCAACTGAGGGGAGTACAACGAGAGGTACGCAGACGAAGGGAGGATTCATGTTCGTACAGGTGATCCAGGGCCGGGCAAAGGATGCCGGGGGCCTTAGGAAGCAGTGGGACAAATGGAATCAAGAGGTCAAGCCCGAAGCGATCGGCTACTTGGGGTCGACGGGAGGCGTGACCCCCGATGGGGAATGGATCGTCGTGGCGCGCTTCGAGAGCGAAGAGTTGGCCATGAAGAACAACGGGAACGCGAAGCAAGATGCCTGGTGGCAAGAAACGTCTCAGTACATCGACTCGCCGATGTTCCACAATTGCACCGAGGTCGACGAGCAAGGCGGCGGGTCCGATGACGCCGGATTCGTGCAGGTCATTCAGGGAAAGACGAAGGACGTCGCCAGATCGCGTCAGATAGACGCCGGGATCGAAGAAAGCATGAAAGGGCTGCGTCCGGACGTGATCGGATCGATCACTGCGTGGCATCCGGAAAACGGTCGCTTCACGAACGTCATCTACTTCACTTCCGAGTCCGAGGCGCGCGCCAAGGAGAAGGAGATGGAGAAGGAACCGCGTTTCCAGGAAATCATGAACGAGATGATGGAGCTTTCGGACGGAGAACCGAAGTTCCTCGACCTTCCCGAGCCTTGGTTGTCTAGTAAGTGAGCGACATCATCGCGCTTTACTCACGAGCAACCGAGCACTTCGGAGACTTGCTTCGAGGCGTGAGAGATGACCAGTGGAAAGCGTCGACGCCGTGCGATGACTGGTCTATCCGTGATCTTGCGAACCACGTCATCGGGGAGAACCGTTGGGTACCACCACTCATGGCCGGGAAGACGGTTCAGGAGGTAGGTGACGCGCTCGACGGCGATCTTCTCGGTGATGACCCCACTTCGGAATGGGACAGCGCAGCCAAGGAAGCGATCGCTGCGGCCGAAGAGCCCGGCGCTTTCGAGCGCACGGTTCACCTCTCGTTCGGTGACTTCCCCGGTCGTCTCTACATCGGGCAGGTGTTGAGCGACCACGTCATCCACTCGTGGGATCTCGCGCGGGCGCTCGGGGCGGACGAAGAGATCCCGGCCGAGCTCGTCGAGTTCGCATGGACGGAGCTGAGCCCTCAGTTCGAGATGTGGCGTCAAGGAGGAGCGTTCGGCGACAAGATCGAGACGCCCGATGGCGCCGACCTACAAACGAAGCTGCTCGCGGAAACGGGACGCAAAGCCTGACGGCATTGGACTGGGGCCCTCTGGGAGCCCCAGTCCAAACCTCGCCTAGTTACGGAGCGATGAGTTTCGGACTGCTGTCCGTAGCGATCGAGAACAGCGGATGCGACTGCGTGTTGGGCTGACCGGCCGGCCCCAGCAGCGTCGTGTCTCCCGTCGTCAAGAACACCTTGCCTTCTTGGTCGAAGTTGATCGTGAAGAAGTCGCCGAGCCGGCGGTCGCCGGTGACGTTGCACCCCGTCCCGGTGCAAGGCTGGGGGCCGCGATAGGTCGCTCGACCGACCGCATCGGCGACCGAGAACCGTGGATCGAAGCTTCGACTCGAACCGTCCGGACACGTGAGCGTGGTGCCTCGAGCGTTCTCCGTAACCGCGATGTGCGGCCTGATGTCGAACACGTTCGCCTGGCCGGTAACGGGTACGAGTTCATACCAACCGACCGCGGCGCGGCCCGCGTCACCAGCGACCGTCCAAACCCACATGAGCCTGGAACCCGCTGTGGTGCGAGGGATCGTTACCGGGGTCGACCACTCGGTCGTCTCGGGGTTCCACGACGCGAACTTGAGTTCGGTCCCTTGGATGTATCCCTCATAAACCCAACCGTCGCTGTCGACGCCCACGCCTGTGATGGTGGTGTTGTCTATCCGCTTCGAACCGGGGACCTTGTAAGTCGTCCACGTGTGTCCGTCATCGCGCGACACCACGACTCCGGCGCCCTGGCTGGGGTTCACGGGGATGTACAGCCCCTGCGGATCGGTGGGATCCGTCATGAGCTTGCCATAGGCGTTCGGAGGATCGGTGAGCGTCGTCCAAGTCGCTCCGCCGTCGGTTGACTTCTGCAGGTTTCCCGTGATCCGGAGGTACACCACGCCGTCCTCGCGGCCTGCGAGCCAGGGACGGTCGCCGGAGTCCGCAACCGCGTTCGCGTCGGGCCACGTCTTTCCGTTGTCGTGCGACGAGAAGACGGCGACGTTGGCGAGATCGATCTCGGTTCCGTAAAGGTTCCCTCCGGCGTCCATCGCGAAGTCGGGATCCGAGAAACCCGTGGACTGGGCAGAGTGCATGTCGACGCCGGGCAGTAGCTCGATGTGCTGCCATGTCTTTCCGTCGTCCGTCGAGCGCCATACGAGGGTTTGGTTTCCGTAGTTCGTCGCCCAATCGGGATCCGGCACGGTTCTAGGGTTGATCAGGGTCGTTC
>JAXDJP010000055.1:0-12935 GCA_034665645.1 Actinomycetota bacterium
GTTCCATCGCGTCTTCTCTAAGCGCCGATACCTCTTCGGTCGTCGGCGGATCACTGTGCAGATGTTTTTCGAACAACCGCACGCATCCGATATCGAGCGACACCAGACCGGCCGGCTCCCCCGTCCCGAAGATGAGCTCGGTCGAGCCACCGCCTATATCCACGACCAAGACCGGCTCGGGCACCGGCATGTCGGAGAGCGTGCCGAGGAAGGTGGCCCTAGCCTCATCCTCGCCGGAGAGCAATTCCGGGTCGCGTCCCGTGAGCTTGCGAACACCGTCGAAGAACTCTTCGCGGTTGCGTGCATCGCGGACCGCCGAAGTTCCCGTCACCCGTAAACGCTCGACCCCGAGCTCGCCACATGTCGCGGCGTAATCGGCGATCACTGAGAACGTGCGCTCGAGTGCCTCCGGGGCAAGGGTTCGGCTCGTGTCGACACCCTGACCGAGCCGGGTGATCGTCATTCTCCGTTCGATCGACCTGAACCCGTCCCCCACTCCTTCGGCGACTAGAAGGCGCGTCGAGTTCGTGCCGACGTCGATCGCAGCGACCCTCACCCGTCATCTCTCTCATCCGCCGACATGGAGAAGCAGGGTATTCGGCAGTCCGGCCACCCGGTTTCCGCGAGAGTTAGAGCTCCGATCGGGTTCGGCGGATCTGCGAGTTCATGAGCGACGTGCGCGTGCAGGCACTTCACTCGATCGGGCCCCCCACCCGGAGGTCCGCCGGACACTTCGATCACGTCGTGCGCGTCGCGCGTCCGTTTCAGCCTGTCCACCGCATCCTTCAATCCCGCTTGCAGTCGAGGTTCGCCTCTCAAACGAGCGGTCAGGCTCGCCATCGCGCCTTCCGATTCGAGGCGACTTGCTCGTTTCACGAGGATCGGGCACGTCAGCCAGTAAAGGGTGGGGAACGGTTTCCCGTCATCCAGCCGGGGGTGACTCTCGATGACGGTTGGAACGCCGAGGTGACATCGATGGGCGACGGCCCACGCGCCGCGAAGCGGTCGTCCAACTTGTGCTTCGACGATCAGAGCGTCGTCGACGGAGTGTTCGAGAGGTGCTACTTCTTGCCCTCTTTGTGGCGCTTGAGGTCGACCAGACGCTCCTGGGATTGATTCATGAAACGCTTGAGCTTCTGCTCGAACTCTGGGTCTCGACCCGACCTACGCATGGGTCGTTCCTCGTAGCCCGGCTCGGTCTGCTTCATGGAGAGGTCGATCTTGCCGTCTTCCTTCTGACCGACGACCTTGACCGTGACCCGGTCGTTCTCGCGCACGTGATCGCCGATGCTTTTGACGTAGTTCTTGTCGACCTGCGAGATGTGAACCATCCCGCTCTCGCCCGAGTCGAGCTTGACGATGGCTCCGTACTCCATCACCTTGACGACGACGCCTTCTACGATCGCACCAATCTCAACCATTGGCTCGAATCGTACCTCTCATCCGAGCGTTCTTCAGAGCAGGCCCAGGAAGTGGAGGAAGGACTGCAAGGCCCCGTCCTTCTCGGGGGCCGGTGCGGCGCGGTGCTTATGGGAGGCCTTCTTCTTGGCCGGTCCGCCGTCCCCCGGGGGTAACACCACGTACGTGCGCTCGTTCGGTCGGACCAGGCCGACCTGCTCGCGCGCACGCTGCTCGATGTAGTCCGGGTCGCGCAGCCGCCGGATCCGATCGGCGAGACGCTCGTTGACGTTCTCGACGCGGTGGAGATCCGAGGCCATGTCCGAAACGCGCGTCTTTTGCTGCAGCAGCTGTCGGGTCGGCTGGATCGCCATCGCGACCAGCAAGCCGATCACCAGCAAGAACCCGATCGCTTGTGCGCCCTTCCCGAGGTCCGGTAAGCGGAACCTGCTCGACGAGAGATCGGCCTTCACGAGGTAGCCCTCTTGAAGGAGGCGTGGCCCGGGTACCGAGCAGCATCCCCCAGCGAGTCCTCGATCCGGAGCAGTTGGTTGTACTTGGCGGTGCGTTCGCCACGTGCCGGCGCGCCGGTCTTGATCTGTCCTGCGTTCGTCGCCACCGCGATGTCGGCGATCGTCGTGTCCTCGGTTTCACCCGAGCGGTGCGAGATGACGGTCGTGTAACCGGCGCGCTGCGCGAGTCGGATGCATTCGAGCGTCTCGGTGAGAGTCCCGATCTGGTTGGGCTTGATGAGGATCGAGTTTCCGGCAGACTCATCGATGCCGCGCTGCAAGATCTCGGGGTTCGTAACGAAAAGATCGTCGCCGACGAGTTGCACGCGGGGGCCTAGCTCACTGGTCAGCGACTTCCACCCGTCCCAGTCGTCTTCCGCCATGCCGTCTTCGATCGAGACGATCGGGTAACGCTCGATCCAGTCGCGCCAGAACTCCACCATGTCCTCGCTGCCGAGGCGGCGATCCTCGGACGCCAGGACGTATACGTCGCCGTCCCTGATCTCAGACGTAGCCGGGTCGAGAGCCAACGCGATGTCGCGCCCGGGTTCGTACCCCGCCGCGGTGATCGCTTCGACCAGCAGCTCCGCGGCTTCTGAGTTCGCTTTCAGGTCGGGGGCGAAACCACCTTCATCGCCGACACCCGTCGACAGCCCCCGGTTCTCGAGGATCTTCTTGAGCGCGTGATACGTAACGGAGCCCCATTCGAGTCCCTCAGCGAAAGAGCCCGCACCCAGAGGCACGAGCATGAACTCCTGCAGGTCGACGGAGTTGTCGGCATGAGCGCCACCGTTGAGAACGTTCAACATCGGAACCGGCAGCGCGTGCGCGTCCGGCCCCCCCAGGTAGCGGAACAGTGGGAGTCCCAGTTCGTCGGCCGCCGCGTGCGCAACGGCGAGGGACACTCCGAGGATCGCATTGGCGCCGAGCTTGGACTTGTCGTCGGTGCCGTCGAGGTCTCGCATCGCGGTGTCGACGAGGCGCTGGTCGAGCGCTTCCATCCCGGTCACCACGCGAGCGATGTCGTCGTTCACCGCGGCAACGGCCTTGGTCACGCCCTTGCCCCCGTAGCGCTGCTTGTCGCCATCGCGAAGTTCGAGGGCCTCGGCGGCGCCGGTGGAGGCGCCCGAGGGGACCGCCGCTCGGCCGGCCGCGCCGGATTCGAGCACGACCTCGGCCTCCACGGTGGGGTTCCCGCGCGAATCCAGGATCTCCCGGGCGCGCACGAACGCGATCTCACTCATCAGTTAACTCCTTTAACACCAGTAACAGGTGAAGATATCAGGCGCTGGTGGCGGATTCCCGGAATCGCGCGGCCGCGCGGGCGAGAGCGGCCTCGGGATCGACTCCCTTTCGCCGGGCAAGGGCAAGGAGGCGCAGGGCGGCGTTCTCGAAGGCGGCTTCGTCGAAGGGATGGGACCTCGAGGGCTCGTCCTTCTTGATGGCGTGCCAGTTGCGGATGACCTCGTCCGCTCCCTCGACCTCTACGTCGCCGAAGACGTGCGGGTGTCGGCGGATCAGTTTGGCGACGATCCCTTGGGCGACGTCGCCTACGTCGAAACGGCGATCGTCGGCCGCCAGCTGCGAATGGAACAGCACCTGGAGCAGCAAGTCACCGAGCTCGTCCGCGAGATCGGCCCCCACCTGCCCCGCATCGATCGTCTGCAGTACTTCGTTCGCTTCCTCCAAGAGATGGGTCTCGAGCGACTCGTGGGTCTGCTCCGCGTCCCAGGGGCAGCCGTCGGGGCTGCGCAATCGCGCCATCACGAGGGCGAGCGAACCCAGGTCGCGCGCGGCGCGCCGACCGATGTAAGACCCGTGCGCAGCAGTGAGGGCATCGGGAGCGGTTGCGACTCCGGAGGTGATCGTCGCGCCTTCCTTGGCAAGCTCGACGATGCGCTTCGATCCGGGCGTTGCAACGAGAGCCCAGCCGTCGCGACCGGCGGCGGGCTCGTCGTCGAAGGGACCCGCCATGACCCCTGCTTCGTCGAGCAGGCGGATCAACGGATGGTCCGGGTCCTCGAAAACGACGAGGTCACAGGCGAGGAGCGCCGCCCACTCGCGGATCGTGAGATCGCCCGTCTCGTCGGCCGACAGCGGCACCACAAGCAGAGGCATGGGCTACGGGGACGACTGCGGTTGACCGGGGACCGGCGCGCTGGGCGTTGCCTCGACGTCGGCACCGGGCACGTCTTCCGCCGGCGTGTCGACGACCGAGCGCGATGCAACGTCGAACTCTCCGTAGCGGGGGTTCACGCGGATCTCGGCGTCGGCGTACGCGTCTTTCAGCCACTCGGTCCACGCCTCGTCGGCTTTTGGGGCCCCGAGAGCGTTCTCGATCGAATTCCGAACCGCCGACAGCGGTCGAACGATCCGAGCCACGAGCAAGACGACCTGGTACCCGAAGCGGCTCTTCACCGGGTCCGACACCTCGTTCACCTTGAGGGCTTCCACCGCGGCGGCGAACGGGGGCGGCTGCAATCTGTTGCTCGGAAGGAAACCCAGGTCCCCGCCTTTCGGAGCCGACTGGGTGTCCGTAGAGTTTTCCTTCGCGAGCGACGCGAACAGTTTCTTACGCTCGGCGACGGGGGCGGCCTGTAACTGCGCCGAAAGGCTCTGGGCGAGAGCCTTGTCCGCTACCAAGATGTGCGACACCCTCACGTTTCGGTATTCGTCGCGGTGGGCGTCGTAATAGGAGCGGATCTCCGACTCAGAAGGGCCACTGTCGGCGGTGACCTTCTCGCGGAGCTTCTGCTCGAGGATCTGGTCCTCAACGAGTCGGAAGAATTCGGCCTCGCTGGTAACGCGCTCGGCGAGGGCCGCTTGGAACTCTTTCTCCGTGGGAAAGTTCTTCTTGATCGACTCGATCTGGGCGTTGACCTCTTCTTCGGTGGCGTCGACGCCCTCTGCTGCGGCGGCGCGCTCGATGACATCCTCGCTGATGGCTTGGGAGAGATAGCTCTGCTCGAACTGTCGCCGGATGACGCCGGCCTGCGCATCCTTGGCGAGCTCCTCGAAACGAGGGGAGGCCTCGAACGCGTCGCCCTCGGCATCGACCCGCTCGACCGTGATCTTGTGGCCGTTGACGACGGCGGCGGTCGGCTCGAAAAGGGTGCCGCAACCGGCGAGCGCGAGCGACGCGACGCCCACCAGGGCTGCGATCCGGAGTCTCATGCTGGCGAGGTTAACTGCTTCAGAAGGTCGCTCACCCATGCCACGACGCCCGACTGCGGCACGTCTCGTTGCGGGACCAACAGCGTTTGGGTGCCGGTTCGGTACTCGGCGGAAGGAAGGATGCGTTGCAACCTCACCTGGCGCGAATCCTCGATCTCGATCGGCCGGATGCGGAGATGCTTCGCAACGGTCGCGGCCTCGGTGATGCCGCGAGAGAGCATCAGCCCTCGTAGCTCGGCGACCTCGAATAGCGATTCGACCGGAGGAGGAAGGGGAGCTCCGTAGCGATCGGCGAGCTCGGCCTTGACCTCGGCGATGTCCTCGTCGGTGCGGGCGGATGCGATGCGGCGATATGCCTCGAGCCGGAGGTTCTCGTCGGCCACGTAACTCTTTGGGATGAACGCGCCGAGAGGCAGGTCGATCCGAACCTCGCTCTCCTCCTGCCAGGGGGTGCCGCGCGCCTCGTCTACCGCGGAGGCCATGAGCTTCACGTAAAGATCGAAGCCCACCTCGGCGATGTGACCGTGCTGCTCGGCCCCCAGGAGGTTGCCGGCGCCCCTGATCTCGAGGTCTTTCATCGCGATGCGGAAGCCGGAGCCCAGGCCGGTGTGCTCGGCGATGGTCTTCAGTCGCTCGTGTGCGCCCTCCGTCAAAGATCTGTCGGGCGGGAAGAAGAGGTACGCGTAGGCGCGCTCGTGTGCACGACCAACCCGGCCCCGCAGTTGGTACATCTGCGACAGGCCGAGGAGGTCGGCACGTTCGACTATCAGCGTGTTCGCCGTGGGGATGTCCAGGCCCGATTCGATGATGGTGGTGCACACCAGAACGTTCGTCTTCGCATCACCGAAGTCGAGCATGACTTGCTCGAGTGCGCGCTCGTCCATCTGTCCATGCGCCACGGCAACCCGAGCATCGGGTACCAGTTCCTGAACGCGGCGGGCCGCGTGATGGATCGTGTCGACGCGGTGATGCACGTAGAACACCTGCCCGTCGCGCAGGATCTCGCGGCGCACGGCGGAGATGATCGTCGCATCGTCGACCTCACCGACGTATGTCATGACGGGATGACGGTCCTCGGGAGGAGTGTCGACGATGGAGATGTCGCGGATCCCTGCCATCGTCATCTCGAGGGTTCGGGGGATCGGAGTGGCAGTGAGCGTCAGCACGTCGACGTTCGTGCGCAGCTCTTTCAGTTTCTCTTTCTGTTCGACACCGAAGCGCTGCTCTTCGTCGACTATCACTAGGCCTAAGTCGGCGAACTTGACGCTTGGCTGCAGAAGTCGGTGCGTTCCCACGACGACGTCGACCTTGCCCGTTCCGATGTCCGCAACGACGCGTTTGGCTTCGGCGTTCGATAGGAAGCGGGAGAGCACCTCGACCTTCACCGGGAACTGACGGAACCTCTCGAAGAAAGTCGAGTAATGCTGCGCGGCGAGGATCGTCGTCGGCACCAACACCGCTACCTGCTTGCCGGCCGCCACCGCCTTGAATGCGGCGCGGACGGCGATCTCTGTCTTCCCGTATCCGACGTCCCCACACACGAGGCGATCCATCGGAGCGTCGCGCTCCATGTCGTCCTTGACCTCGTCAACAGCGCGCAGCTGATCGGGGGTCTCCTCGTAGGGGAAGGCATCTTCGAGCTCGCGTTGCCAGGGTGTGTCCGGGCCGAACGAGAACCCTTTCGCCCGGGCTCGGGCGGCGTAGAGCTTGACGAGCTCGATCGCGATCTTGCGAGCTTGTCGCCGCACGCGGGACTTGGTCTTGTTCCACTCCGAAGAGCCGAGCCGGCTGACGCGAGGAGCCTCGCCGCCGATGTACTTCGTCACGAGGTCGACCTGATCGCTGGGGACGTAGAGGCGATCGCCTTTTGCGTATTCGATGATGAGGTACTCGCGGTGCACACCGAGCAACTCGCGCTCGACCATCCCCGCGTATTTGCCGATCCCGTGAACCTCGTGGACGACCAGATCGCCGTCGGCGAGATCGAGGGGGCCGGACGTCTGTCTCTTGCGCGCTTGGATGCGGCGGCGAGCAGCCCCCGAACGGCGACCGGTGAGATCCGACTCAGCTACCAGGGCGAGCCGCGCCCACGGAAGGATGAAGCCGCGTCCCAGATCGGACACGACGATCGCTCCCCCGGCGGGCGATGTGGGGCCGGGGGCCTCGTCGGTTAGTGCGAATCGCTGCCCCATCTGAGCGAGGTTCTTCTGCAGTCGCTCGGCGGTCGGCTCGAGCGATGCCGCGATCACGGCGCGGTAGCCCTCGGCCACGAGGTGCCCGAGCCGCTCAGCCAGGACCTCCGGCTTGCCCGCGGTGGCAGCCCACGTTTCGACGCCGAGATCCTCCGACCCGGGATCCGCGAAGCTGGAGATCAGGATCAGTGGATCCGCCTCCGCGAGCGTTTCGTCGAGCGTCTCGTAGTGCTTGTCCTTAACGCCCGAGATCTTCGTCCAGTCCTCCACCTGCTCCACGACCTCGTCGGCGCGGTCGCGCACCCGTTTCGGCTCGAGGATCACGGTCGCCGTCCCCTCGGGGAAGAACGAGAGGATCGGTCGCAACCCTCCGGCGATAGCGGGCAGCAATCTCTCCGCACCGGGGCTAAGGACTCCTTCCGCAAGTTGCGCCAACATCGGATCGGCATCCGTGCGGGCCAGTTCGGCAGCGCGTGCCGACGTCGCGGGGTCCGCGCGGAGTTCGCGACACGGCGCTATCTCTACGGGCGGAGAGTCGCCGAGCGATCGTTGCGAGGCCAGCGCGAAGTCTCGAAGGGAGGTGATCTCGTCGCCCCACAGTTCGGCGCGCACCGGACGCTCGCTCGATGGCGCGAACACGTCGAGGATCCCGCCGCGTACCGCGAACTCGCCTCGGCGCTCGACTATGTAGTTGCGCTCGTATCCCATGTCGACGAGCTTCGCCGTCACGGTATCGAGATCTAGGGACTCCCCCGAGCGGAGCGTGATGATGTCGAGCGAGCCCGTCGGCGGTGCGACCAATTGGGTCGCGCCCTGTGCCGTCGTGACCACGACGAATACCTCGCCGCGATGGAGGCGCGCCAAGACATGAAGGCGCCGTCCCATCGTCTCGACCGAGGGAGACATCGGCTCGCCCGGAAGCACCTCCCAACCGGGAAACGTCTCCGCTCCGTCTCGACCGAGGAACGCGTGGATGTCTCGGGTGAGATGTTCGGCCTCCTCCTGACGGGACGTGATCGCCAGGACCGGTCGATCGAGGTGCCGCACCAACGCTGCCAACAGGAAAGGGCGGGCGGCATCGGGGGCCGTGATCGCTCCGCGCGCGCCCAGGAGCGCGCGAACGCGCTCCTCCGGCAACAGATCGAGGAGGGGTTGCAGCGATGCCACTTGGACCAAGACTAATAGGAGGCGGAGATCGCTCTTTCGGGTTGGGGCGGAGCGGGTCCGCCCTCGAACGCCCGCCCGTCGGGGCGGAACCACCGGGCCACGCCACCTACCAGGGCCACCTTCCAGCGGAAGTAGTGGATCAGTTTGTGATGGAAGTGGCAGACAAGGGTGAGATTGTCGAGATCGGTCGGCCCCACCGGCCACGGAATGATGTGGTGGACGCTCAGGAACCTCTTCGCTCCGCAACCGGGGAACGTGCAGCACTCGTCTCGCAAGACCACCTCGCGACGCAGCCACTGGGGCGGATCGTGATGAGCGTGGCCGATGCCGACGGTCCCCTGAGAGCCATCCCGAAGGACGGTCTGGATATCGCAGTCACACAGCAGCATGTCGAGAGCATCGGGGTGGAGGATGCCTCCGCTCTCGATCGCAGCGTTGCCGTCACGCTGCAAGATCCTGTCGAGATCGACGTTCACGTGGACCGTTCCGGTCGCCCCCTTCCCGGTTCCAGCCGATCCCGCACACATCATCACGAGTGCGTCGGCGCGCCGCGCGTCCAAAGTTGCCGAACCGTTGTCGTTCCATCGTTCGCCGACGCCGGCGTCGGCAGGAAGTTCGGGGATCTTGGCAGCCAGTCGATCCAGTGCTGCAGCGACACGCGCTCCATCGGCTGCCGGGAGGTCGGCCATGAGGCCGAATCGATGCCCCCCGTCCGAGTACCACCACTCGACCTTGCGCCCCCGTTCCACTTCTTTGACCTCATCCGCCGGCGGAGCACATTCGACGTCGGCTCTGCCGCGCACGGAGCCGAACGTGACCCTCTTCGCCCACCTGATCAACTCGGCTTCGGTATCCGGCTTTGCGAACCGAACTAGCTCGATGACTTTGTCGAGACCTAGCTCGCCCGACGCGAGGGCCTGCGAAGTGAGTGGGAGCTCCGTGATCGCGTAGGAGGCGTCGAGCCATCGCCTCGCTTTAAGAGCGCCTATCCCGTAACGGGCCGTGAGCCAGTGCACCATGTCGCGGCAGCCGTCGTCTTCCCACACGCGGCAGCGATCGATCTTGGCGAGCTCTCGCAGCTGTCGGAGTTGCGCGTGCGCGATCTGGCACTCGGCCTCTCGCAGCGCAGTGAAGTTGTAGCTGCCTCGCTTGACGTACAACGAACCGCCTCTCGACGGTCCCGGGTTCGCGGCCCAAAAACTCCTCTAACTATATCGAACACCTGTTCGCATGTCAAGCAAGAACCGCGCCTTTCAGGGACGCGTGTTGATCTCGTTCATGGCGCGTTCGGCCCCCACTTCGACGATCCGTTCGACGCCATCGGCGGCGGTTTCGAGGAGATCGGGAAGCTCCTTGCGCTCCGATCCGGTGAAGCGATCGAGCACGTGCCCAACCGTCGCCTCACGACCGCGGGGACGCGACACTCCGAAACGCACGCGAAGGAAATCGTTCGTGCCGAGGTGGGACACGATCGAGCGCAGCCCGTTATGGCCTGCGGTTCCTCCGCCTTCTTTGATCCTGATCTCTCCGAACGGGATGTCGATCTCGTCTTGAAGGACGATCAGCCGAGAAGGCGGAGTTTTGTAGAAATCGAGCAGCTTGCGCGTCGGTCTGCCGGACTCGTTCATGTAGGTCGTTGGGCGCGCGATGACAACGCGCTGCCCGCCCAGCGATCCCTCCGCTACGAGACAGCCGGACTTATGAGATTTGAGCTTGGAGCCAACGCGTCCCGCCAGGACCTCCGCGATCATGGCTCCCGCGTTATGACGCGTGCCCTCGTATTTCTCGCCGGGGTTGCCGAGGCCCAGAACGATCCAGCGGTCTTCTGGCTCCGCGTGACTCTTCTTGAAGATGCCCACGGCTGCGCCCCGAAACTGCTAACGGAGCAAGATCGCGCTACGAAGAAGCGTCGGCGTCGCCGGCACCCTCGTCGGGAGCAGACTCTCCCGAAGCCTCCGGAGCGGCCTCCGCTGCTGCAGCCTCTTCTTCGTCGGTGGCTTCGTGCACGACACCTGCATCTTCTTCGAGGGCCTGAAGCTCTGCTTCCGAAACCGGCTCGCTGACCGAAGCCACGATCGTGTCCGGGTCCGTGAGGATCTGGAACGTGTCGCTCGTCGGCAGATCGGCGATCCGGAGAGAGTCCCCGATGTTGAGGCTGGAGATGTCTACGTCGACGCCACCGGGCACCTCCGTAGCTCGCGCCCTGACGAGAACGGAGCTGGTCGGGTGCTCGAGCACGCCTCCCTCTCCCGCGCCGGGGGCCTCGCCCACGAGATGGAGCGGAACCTCGACCTCGACCTCCTGGGTGCGGTCGATCTTGATGAAGTCGGCGTGGAGAAGCGTTCCGCGTACGGGATTCCGCTGGAGTTCCTTGGTGAGCACCAGAGTGGCCTCTTCGCCCTCGATATCGAGGTCCAGAAGCACGTTCATCCCGGCATCGGTGAGGAGAGCGGTCACGAACTCACGCCGGTCGACCTCGACGGCCAAGGGCGTCATCCCGTGGCCGTAAACGACGGCCGGCACCCGCCCCGCGGCGCGGGTGCGCCGGGCGAAACCCTTCCCGGTTCCCTCTCGCTTCGTCGCGGTCAGCTTTACCTCGGCCACTGCTTTCCTCCAATGTCGATCGAACCGCCAGCGCGGAGCTCCCCAAGTCGCTTCAGGGGGCGCACCCACAGGTGCCTAGGCTGGGCGGGCCGCCATTATCGCCGCTCCTCGCAAATCCCACAACCGGGGCCCCTTGGCCCGGATCATGCGGCGCGTTCTGTGCAAGTAGTGAGGGCGCTCGCGCCCGTGAAAATTACAAAAGTGGGGGTTAGGGCTGGTTTTCTCCGTGGAAGAGCTCGCTGACCGATTCCTCTTCGAACACGGCCTTGATGGTCTGCGCGATCGTCGGAGCGATCGAGAGCACGGCGAGCTTGTCCAATTGTTTCTCGCTCGGCAACGGCAGCGTGTTCGTTACGACGACTTCCTTGATCGGCGCGTTCTTGATGCGATCGACCGCGGGTCCCGATAAGAGCGCGTGTGTGGCGGCCGCGTAAACCTCGCGGGCGCCGGCCGCGATCAACGACTCGGCTCCGTTCGCCAGGGTCCCGGCCGTGTCGATCATGTCGTCGACGATCACGCACACCTTGTCCTGCACCTCACCAACCACAGCCAAAGTCTCGGATTGATTACGTGCGTCCTTGCGCCGCCTCTTGTGGAGGAACGCAACCTGACCGTGCTTGCTGTGGAACTCCGAGAGATGTTGAACCCACTTGTCCGCCAGACGGACACCCCCCGCATCCGGAGAAACGATCACGTAATCGTCTTCAAGTCGCTCGGCGAAATGATCCGCAAGCATCGGGAGTGCCGTGAGGTGGTCGAACGGGACGTCGAAGAACCCTTGGATCTGTCCCGTGTGAAGGTCCACCGACAGAACCCTGTCGGCGCCGGCGGCCTCGTAGAAGTCGGCCAAAAGCTTCGCGGTGATGGGCTCTCGCGAGCGCGCTTTGCGATCCTGCCGCGAGTAGGGATAGAAGGGGGCGACCGCGGTGATGCGTTTCGCCGAAGCTCGCTTCAACGCGTCGATCATGATCAGGTGCTGGATGATGTGATGGTCGACCGGATCCGAGATCGCCTGGATCACGAACGCGTCACTGCCACGGACCGACTCAGAGAAGCGCACGTAGGTCTCGGAGTTCGCGAATTCGTTGATCTCGACGTAGCCGAGCTTCATCCCGAGGTGATTCGCGACCTCCTCTGCAAGCGCAGGGTGGGCGGTCCCCGAAAAGATCATCAGCCGTTTGTGAGTGGGTAACTGCACCGATTCACCTTTCGCTCGGGTCGCCGCTTCAGGACCGGTTCCGCTGCGCAGGAGTCAGATTAGAGGACGCCGCCCCCCGTGCCTACCGGCTTACGCATCTCCATGGGTTTCCTCATCGGCGTCCCGCTTGTTGCGAGCCATCTTGTTGCCCTTCCCTTCGATGATGCGAGCCGGAACTCCCACCGCCAGAGCATCGTCGGGAACGTCATCGCGCACCACCGACCCGGCCCCCGTAGCGGCGCGCTTGCCGATGTGGAGAGGGGCCACCAACATCGTGTCGGAGGCGATGTAGGCATCGTCATCGATCACGGTGGCGTGCTTCTCCCGGCCATCCCAGTTACATGTGATCGTCCCGGCGCCGATGTTCACCCCGGCCCCCACTTGAGCATCGCCGAGGTACGCGAGGTGATTGGCCTTGCTGTCCTCACCGAGGGTCGTGTTCTTGCTTTCGACGAAGGTTCCGAGCTTGGCTCCGCGCAGGAGCTTCGTCCCCGGGCGGACCGATGCGAAGGGACCGACCGTGGCCTCGTCGCCGATCTCTGCGCCGCGCACCACTGCGAACGAGACGCTGGAGCCGCGCCCGATAGACGAATCGAGGATACGAGTTTGAGGACCGATCTCGGCGCCCTCGCCGATCGTCGTCGACCCCTCCAGGAATGTGAATGGATGGATCGTTGCGTCGCGACCGAT